>NZ_JBEXUP010000018.1:0-93094 GCF_040614375.1 Nonomuraea sp. NPDC005983 | reverse complement strand
GACCCGCGCGGCGGAGCTGAGCGAGACCCCCGCCGGCCGCTCCAGACGGCTCGGCGACGCCGCCTTCATCGCCGGACATGCCGCGCTCCTGGACCAGGCGCAGCAACTCGTCCGCTCGGACCTGCCGCCGGGCGCGAGCCAGTCCCCCGCCACGGTCGTCACCTCCGCCTACGTGGCCCTGTACGAAGACGGCGACGTACGCTCCGCGCATCGCCACGTCGCGGCGAGGATCGAGAGCCTGCGAAAAGACAGCGCGCACGAGCCCGCCGAAGTACTCACCCGGCTGGTGAACCTGCTGCTGGCCATCAGCCAGTACGCCGGCGACGCCGCGCTGTGGGACCGCACCGAGCAGCTCATGGACTCTCTGGGAGACCGAGTCGACACACGCTCGGCGATCTACCGCGACGCGTGGAGCGACGTCGTCCGTCACGGCGCGGGCGTGCACGAGCGCGTCGAGCGCGCCTTCGCCGGCGTCTCTGAGCTGGAACCGTGGGACGTCTCACGCCTGGCCGTCGCCGCCTACCACGTCGACACGCTGAGCCAGTACCGCCCCTACCTGCAGCGCGCCGTCGACCGTGAGATGGAGACCGGCGCCGTGGCCAGCGGCATGACCATGCTGCACCTGATCATGCTCGACCAGCTGGCCGCCGGCGAGTGGGACGACGCCGAACGGACGGGACAACGCACGCTGGAGCTGACGACGTCCCATGGAAACGCGCTGTTCACCCACCACACCCGCGCCTACCTCGGGCTCCTGGCCGCCATGCGCGGCCAGGTCGAGCGGGCCCGGGAGTTGCAGGCCGTCCTGGACGCCTGGGCCCGCCCACGCGGCGTGGGATTCCTGACCCAGATCGCCGACGCCATCGGCACGGCGGCGGCCCTGAGCGAGGGTGACTACGAAACCGCCTACCTGTACGCCATCGGCATCACACCGCCGGGATCGTTCGAGCGTTACGCCCACCAGGCCTCACGCACACTGCTCGACCTGGTCGAGGCCGCCGTGCACACCGGGCGCCTGGAGCAGGCCCGTCGGCACGCCCAGGCCGCCTCCGACGCCGGCCTGCCCGGCGTCTCCCCCCGGCTGGCCCTCATCACGTACGGCGCCCTGGCGATGACGGCCGCCGACGAGAAGGAGGCCGAGGACATGTACGCCCGGGCCGAGGCCCACCCGGCCGGTGCCGGCTTCCCGTTCGAGCTGGCGCGCATCCGCCTGGCCCACGGCGTCCGGCTCAGGCACACCCAGGGGCCCAAGGCCGCACGGCCCGTCCTGGTCCGCGCCGCCGAGTCCTTCGAGCGGCTCGGCGCCACAGGCTGGGGCGAACGTGCCCACGCCGAGCTGCGCGCCTCAGGAGCGCCCGCCCGGACCTCGCTGCAGCACCTGTCCACGCTGACCTGGCAGGAACGCCGCATCGCCGAGCTGGCCGCAAGCGGGCTGACGAACAAGGAGATCGGCGAACGTATGCGCCTGTCCCCACGCACCGTCAGCTCCCATCTCTACCGTGTCTTCCCGAAACTGGGTATTACCTCGCGTGCCGCGCTGCGCGACGCTCTGGGCAAGGTCGGCGACGGCGGCGACGCGTGAGCCCCCATCACCACTTCGACGGGTCGGCGCGCACCCCCCGCTCGGCGAGCCAGACCAGCACGTAGTCGGCGACCGCCCGCCAGCCGCTGTCGACGACCAGCGAATGGGCCCGGTCCGGGAACTGCTTGAGGCTGCTGATGGCCGTCGAGTCGCCGTACAACTTGTACACGGCCCGGGTGAGGTGGTCGGGCACCAGCCGGTCCTCCTGCCCCGAGATCAGCAGCAGCGGGCCGCGGCCGGTGTTGCCGTGGTCCACGACCGCCCTCGGGTGCCGTACGGCGCCGCCGTGACCCAGCTCGGCCAGCAGCCGGGGCGGCCCGGGAACGACGTGGCGCTCGAACAGCTCGGCAGACTCCTGCTCGGTGACCGCGTTGGCGAACAGCCGCCGGAACCCCCTGGCGTCCATCGACACCGGCCACGGCTCCCCGGGCGCCGGGGAGGTCGCGTGGCCGACCGGGGCGGGGGCGATGGCGACTGCGGCACGGCCCGCGTTCGTGCCGAGGAGGTGCTGCGCGATCAGCCCGCCCACCGAATGGCCGACGATCACGGGCGGGGTGTCGAAGGAACGGACGATGCGTGCGTAGTGATCCGTGAGCGCGTCGAGCCCCAGCTCCTGGAGCGTCTCGGGATGCTGACGGGCCTCGCCCGCCGTGGCGGGCTCACCCGGCCAGCCCGGCGCGCAGACGGCGAACCCGAAACTGGAGAAGCGCTCGTTCCATGACTCCCACGACGACGCGTGGAGCCACGCGCCATGGATGAAGACGACGGGAGTGGGGTTCACGGATCCTCCGGAAAGGCTCAGGGCCAGGTCTGATCAAGGATCATCGAGATGCGCCTGGGCGGGAACAGTCGAATGACTCAATGTTCCTGTCTGCCTCGCGTCGCTGGTCCGGCGCGGTCTGCCGAGACGCCGTGCTCCGAAGGAGGTCCCCGACGGTGCCGGCGGTCACGCCCGGCACGCACACGTCCTTCGCCTCGCTGAAGCAGGTCAAGGCCGGGCTGCTGGACATCGGTTACGCCGAGGCGGGCCCGGCCCGCGGGCCCATGGTCATCTGCCTGCACGGCTGGCCGTACGACATCCACAGCTTCGTCGACGTCGCTCCGCTGCTGGCGGCGCAGGGCTATCGGGTGATCGTTCCCTACCTGCGCGGGCACGGCCCCTTCGACAACCCTGACTACGCCGCCATCGTGATCCACAACTACCGGTGGCGGCTGAGCCTGGCCGACGGGGAGCGCCGTTACGACGCTCTGGAGAAGCGACTCGCCGCACGGCCGGCCATCAAGGTGCCGACCATCACCCTGGACGCCGAGCGCGACCCCTTCACGGCGCCGCCGGGCGACGGCTCGTCGTACCGCAACATGTTCACCGGCCCCTACGAACACCGCACCCTGGAGGGCATCGGCCACAACCTGCCGCAGGAAGCGCCCACAGCCTTCGCCCAAGCCGTCGTCGACGTGGACCACTTCTGACGAACGCGACGGCCAGCCCACCACCTGCGACTCAGAGACAGCCTGTCGGATGCGATCCGGCAGGCTGTCTGTGCGTTCGTGGCCGTGCTTACAGTCGCGCCTCGGCCTCGCATGGCGCGCCCTCCGCGGCCCGCTGAGCGTCCATCCAGCGGACGACCTCCAGCCGGTCACCGCTGACCTCGGCGTCGTACGCCGTGCTGGTGGGCCGTGGTTGATGTATTCGTAGCGAAGCCTCTTGTCATCAACCACACGGCGAAGACAAAGCTCTGCAGGCCCAGTGGCGCATTCATGGCCAGGTAGAGCGGCGTGACCACGTCAGTTAGGCGAAGCAGCACCAAGAAGCTCGCCGATATAGCTGCTCCGATTCCCAGAAATCCCCACCCGGATAGCCATCGAGGGACAGATCTCGACCGCCATAGAATGCGGAACAACAGGAGATCTCCGAGGCTCAGCGAGATGATCAATGCGACGTGATTGACCAAGTCGCGCGCCGTCCGCAGCAGCTCGCCCAAGACCTCGAGGCGGGATGCGTCCGAAGCGCTGGCTTGGGTGAATCCATGGCCCAGCACAAGAAACAAGGGCAGGAGAATCACGCCCATGAAGTGGAACGTCGCTGCGATCAGCCTGAACCCAAGGAAACCCTGACTGAGCGCTTCGTTCTCCGCCCTCAATGTCGGATAAAGGTACAGCGCGAACCCGACATAGGCGGGGATCATGATGGACTGAGCAACTGCGCCGACGATGACCTGGCTCTCGTGTGCGGAAATGAGAGCGAGATAGCGTGGCCCCTCGAGAGCGGGAACGATGCTCAGAGCGCCGGCGATCATGCCTACGATGACCAGTGTGCCCGCAATTGCGGTTGCCCGCCTGTTTATATGCACGATGCTTGTCCTGTAATTGTCGTGGTGGCGGAGCGTGTCGGCGCCGGATCGGCGAGCCGGTTCAGGCTCCCCGACGCGCAAGACGGGGACTGCCGGGGCGGCGGCCAGGGTCAGCCTGTGAGCTGGTCCATGCGGAGGAACTCGGTGATGCGGAGCAGCTTCGGTGGGCGTGCCACCTCATCGGGGAGGGCCTGGAACGCCTCGTCCTTCCCGACAAGACGTGGGGCGGTGAGTTCCACCTCTCTCCCGTCGACCCGGAGCCGCGCACCTCTGGCCGCCAGGACGTTCTGCACCCAATCGGAGCGCGATCCATACACCAGAACGAACAGGTAGCCGCCGTCGACGGGATGCGCATCGAGCGGCGTGCGGTACGTAGCGCCAGAAATGCGACCGATGTGAGTCAGCACCGGCCATCTCCCGCCGGTTATCGCGCGGGGGTTGAACACCCTCTTGTTCACGTGCCCCCACCACCTCGGCATCGGCATCGAAATCTCCTTCTCTCGCCCCGGCGGGGCGCGTCACAGGTCAGGTGTTGGCTGAACCCCGGCTGACGCGAACCTGGATAGCCTTACACCAGTAAGGCTACTTACTGGTGTAAGGTTGGCTTACGCTCGTAAGGCTGTCAACCCGCCCACACCCCGGAGCCGTCGTGCCACCACCACCACAACCGCTCAGCAGAGGCCTCGTGCTGGAAGCCGCGATCCGGGTCGCGGATCGCGGCGGCGTGGAGGCGATCACGATGCGCCGGGTGGCGCAGGAACTGGGCGTGGAGGCGATGTCGCTCTACCACCACGTGCCGAACAAAGACGCGATCCTCGACGGCGTGGTCGACATGGTGTTCGCGGCGATCAAGCTACCCGGTGCTGAATGCGACGATTGGCGCGATGCGATCCGTACGCGTGCCTTCTCCGCACGCGTGGTCCTGTCGCAGCACAGCTGGGCTCTCGGCCTCATGGACTCCCGTCGCGATCCGGGACCGGCGACGCTGCGCCACCACGACGCCGTCCTGGGCGTCCTCCGGGAGGCGGGGTTCACGCTGCCGATGGCCGCGCACGCCGTATCGCTCATCGACAGCTACGTCTCCGGGTTCGTCTTGCAGGAGGCGAACCTGCCGGTGACGACGCCGGACGATGTCGGGGAAGTGGCCGGCGGCATCCTCCGGCATCTGCCGGCGGAGGAGTTGCCGTACCTCACCGAGATGATCCGCGACCACGCCCTGCGGCCGGGCTACGACTACACCAGCGAGTTCAGCTACGGCCTGGACCTGATCTTGGATGCGCTCGAAGGTCGCCGGAGTGCCCCCCGCTCGGGTTCGTGCGATGAGCCCCAAAGTAGTTTTGTGTAACGACAGCTACAGTTCGCGTTCTCAGAAATGGCCATTTCTGCGAGCGCCAGCCCCCGGGCTCAGCCGCGCGGCGCGTACATGATCACGGCGACACCGGCCAGGCAGGCCAGCGCGCCGATGACCCGGGTGGGGATGATCGCGGCATGGGCGGGGCGGCGGGTGCCGTGGGCGTCGCTCAGCTCCGCCCGTCCACCGGTCACGAACAGAATCTGCACTGCCGCGTGGGCGTGCGCGGCGGTGCTTCCTGCCGTGCCGGTGAAGGCCGGCCTTCCGGGATGCAGCGTGGTGGCCAGCAGGCGCAACGCCGCCAGCCTCCCGTGCCCGCTCATCGTCGCTGCCCCTCGGTGGCGGCCTTGCCCTGGGCGGCCTACGGGACCACCGACTGGAATGTCATCACAAATACAAGCTATCATCGTTACATGGCGATTATTGAGGATGGTGGGTCGTGCCTAAGCGCCGACATCGCGGCTGGGCTGCCGCCGGCGGCGGCGCTGTTTCACTCCTTGGCCGATGAGACCCGGCTGCGGATTGTGCAGCGGCTGGCCCGGGGTGAGGCGCGCGTGGTGGATCTGACCGGCGAGCTCGGGCTGGCCCAGTCGACGGTGTCCAAGCACCTGGCCTGCCTGCGTGACTGCGGCCTGATCGACTACCGGGCCGAAGGCCGTCAGTCGTTCTACGCGCTGACCCGGCCGGAGCTGATGGACCTGCTCGGCGCGGCCGAGCAGCTGCTCGCGGCGACGGGGCACACGGTCGCGCTGTGCCCGACCTACAGCAGCGGCGCGGCCGCCACCACGTCGGCCACGACGGCGGCGATGGGAGAAGTGCGATGAGCGACGGATGCGCCTGTGACGGCGAGCAGCCACGCCAGGGCGAAGCGGGCGAGGCCGAAGAGCACGAATCGGAGCGGCTGTGGCAGGTCTCCGAGTTGCAGTTCGCCGCCGTGGCCGGGGTGTTCCTGCTGGCCGGATGGGTGGCCAGCCTGGCCGGGACGAGCGCGCCGGTGACGATCGGCCTGAACGGGCTGGCGCTGGCCATCGGCGGCTGGACGTTCGTGCCCGGCACACTGCGGCGGCTGGCCAAGGGCAAGATCGGTGTCGGCACGCTGATGACGATCGCCGCCGTCGGCGCGGTCATCCTCGGGGAGGTCGCCGAGGCCGCCATGCTCGCCTTCCTGTACTCCATCAGCGAGGGTCTGGAGGAGTACGCGCTGGTGCGCACCCGGCGCGGGCTGCGCGCCCTGCTCGCGCTGGTCCCCGAGACTGCCACCGTGCTGCGCGGCGGCACCCAGGTCACCGTGGACCCGGCCGAGCTGGCCATCGGCGATCTGCTGCTCGTGCGACCTGGTGAGCACGTAGCCACCGACGGACTGATCCGCACCGGCCGCACCACCCTGGACGTCTCGGCGCTGACCGGCGAATCAGTCCCCGTCGAAGCCCAGGTGGGACAGAGCGTGTACGCGGGGTCGATCAACGGCACCGGCGTGCTCGAGGTCGAGGTCACCGCGACCGCTGCGAACAACTCTCTGGCCAAGATCGTCAAGATCGTCGAGGCCGAACAGTCCCGCAAGGGCGCAGCCCAGCGCCTGGCCGACCGCATCGCCAAACCGCTGGTGCCCGGCATCATGATCCTCGCCGCCGTGATCGCGCTCATCGGGTCGATCGCCGGAGATCCGCTGACCTGGATCGAACGCGCCCTGGTTGTGCTCGTGGCCGCCTCCCCGTGCGCGCTGGCCATCAGCGTGCCGGTCACCGTGGTCGCCGCCATCGGCGCCGCCTCCCGCCTGGGCGTGCTGGTCAAGGGCGGCGCCGCGCTGGAGGCCCTGGGCCGGATCAAGGCGATCGCACTGGACAAGACCGGCACCCTGACCCGCAACCAGCCCGCGGTCATCGAGGTCGCCGTCGCCGGCGGCCACACCGAGAGTGAGGTGCTGGCCGTCGCCGCCGCCCTGGAAGCGCGCAGCGAGCACCCCCTCGCACGCGCCATCCTGGCCGCCCACCCCGACCCCGACTCCGCCACCGGCGTGGAAGCGGTCACCGGCGCCGGCCTGACCGGAACGGTCGACGGCCTGCCAGCCCGGCTCGGCCGCCCCGGCTGGATCGACGCCGGATCGCTGGCAGCCCAGGTGCAGGCGATGCAGGAAGCCGGCGCGACCGCCGTACTCATCGAGCACCACGGCGAAGTGATCGGTGCCGTCGCCGTCCGCGACGACCTGCGCCCCGAAGCCGCCGAAGTCGTGGCCCGGCTGCACGCCGACGGCTATGAGGTGGCCATGCTCACCGGCGACAACGCCGCCACCGCCGCCGCTCTGGCTGCCCAGGCCGGGATCGACCAGGTGCGCGCCGAGCTGCTGCCCGAGGATAAGTCCGAGATCGTTGCCCGGCTCCGCCAGGCGCGGCCGACCGCGATGGTCGGCGACGGCGTCAACGACGCCCCCGCCCTGGCGACCGCCGACGTCGGCATCGCCATGGGCGCGATGGGCACCGACGTGGCCATCGAAACCGCCGACGTCGCCCTGATGGGCGAGGACCTGCGTCACCTGCCCCAGGCCATGGCGCACGCCCGCCGCTCCCGGGCGATCATGCTCCAGAACGTCGGCCTGTCGCTCGGCCTGATCACCGTGCTCATCCCGCTGGCCGCCTTCGGCGTGCTCGGCCTGGCCGCCGTCGTGGCGGTGCATGAGCTGGCCGAGATCGTCGTCATCGCCAACGGGGTCCGCGCGGGCCGCGCCAAGGCTCTGCCGCCCGCCCCAGCCGCCGCACGGCAGCCGTACGCCGCTCAGCCGGCGGGGATCTGACCGCCATGGCCGGCCCCGGCCCCGGCTCCGCCACTGGCGCCGACGCCGACGTGCTCGCCGCCCTCATCGCGGGGGCGGCGCGGCGGCGGGTCCTGGTCGCGGCCGCCGCCCTCGTCGCGGCCGGGCTCGACCTGACCGCCAAGGCCGTCGCCGAAGCGCGCCTGCCCTACGCCGGCGTCGACCTCGGGGTGATCCAGCTCCAGCTGGCGCACAACAGCGGCGTCGCGTTCAGCGTCGGCGCCGCCCTGCCTGCCGCGGTGGTCATCGCCGTCACCGCCGCCATCACGGTGGCGATCGCCGTGTACGCCTGGCGCGCGCACCCACCGCCGGTCGCCTTCAGCTAGTGGTGGGCGGCACGATGCTGGGCGGCGCGATCGCCAACCTCACCGACCGCGCGGCGACGGGATCGTCACCGACTACCTGCACACCGGCTGGTGGCCCACCTTCAACCTGGCCGACGTGTTCATCACCGCGGGCGCCGCCGCGCTCATCCTGGCCGGCCTGCGCCCCCAGCCGGCCAGCCCTGCAGGCACAAGACCGGGACACACCATGACCGCATCCCAGAAGAACCCGAAGGACCCCTCATGAAGCCGATGCCCACAGCCGTGCGCGCCGCCTACAGCGCCGAGATGCGCGCCGCCAAGACCGCCACCGACCCTGCCGCACGCTGGCGGCATCTGGAACGCGCGCACATCATCTCCCAGCCCTGGCCCTGGCCGCACACCGCCAACCACCTGGCCATGTTCGCCCTGGCCGTCCGCCAACGCGACCGGCGCGAAGCCTTCGGCCAGGTGATCCGCATCATCGTCGCGGCGCCCGGGTCGGCGCTGGGCCGCTACCCCGAAGGCAACACCGGCCGCGCCCGCGTCGGCCTCACCCAGCCCATGCCCGTACCCGACGACCTGGCCGCGCTGCTGCAAGCCGCCTGATCCAGTCCCGTGAACCGGGGCACGTCCGGCGCCGTCGGCGCCACGGCGGTCAGACCACGAGGGGCGTGCAGGCCCACCGATGACAGCGGCCGCCGCTCCACGGCCAGGACGAAGCCCAGCAGCAGCGCGGCGGCGATCCAGCGCGACGCCAGGACGAGGTCGAAGTCCACCGCGCGATCGTCCAGGCCGCGTGCTGCACGAGCGTGGGGACGAACCACAGTGCCACACTGACGGCCAGTGCTACGAGGGGCTGAACGCGGACGTCGGTCTTCACTCCGCCTGCCGAGCGCTCACGACCTTGGTCTCGGTCAGGCGGTCGAGCACCCGCCGCCGCTCGCCCCACACGACCAGGGCCCAGTCCAGCCAGGCGAAGGGTCCCACCAGCAGGCTGAGCCGCCGCACGACACCGGCGACCGGGTGGATGCGCAGCCCGGCCTCGGTCACGACGCGTAGTTTCATGAGGCGCTTGCCCGGAGTCGTGCCGGTCCATGCCTCCAGCAGCCCCAGTCCGACGATCGACCAGAGCAGAGCGAGCGGGACACCCAGGCTGTAGAGCAGCCCGGCGTAGTCGTAGCCGGTGCCGCACTGCAGGGGCGCGAGGGACACGCAGCCGTCACCGATCTTGACGTGCACGAAGGGCGGGAACGCCAGCGCGAAGCCGCTCCCCACCTCCAAGGTCCGGACGATCCCCTGAACGAGCAGCGCGGTCGTGACCCCGACGAGCGGTAGGTTGTCGACCACGACTGCGGTGAGCCGCGCATCCATGGGAGCCGGCGGTGCGGACCGCAGTTCGGCGAAGGTGGCCGCCGCCTCTTCCGGGGCGCCGAGGCGGCTCAGGACCTGGGCTAACTCTCCCACCTCCGCGGCGTCGGACAAGTGCTCGCCGAGCTCCGCCTTCGCCCTGTCCCGGGCCGGGCCCGTCAGATGGCGCCCGACCCTTTCCGTGTAATCGTCGATGATCTGCCGCTCGTCGGTCATTCCTGCACCTCACCAAGTGTGTCGAGTAGTTGTCGCATCCCGTCGACCAGGCCGCTCCACTCGGTACGCAGCATGGCGAGGTACGCGCGACCGTCTGGGGTGATGACGTAGTACTTGCGCGGCCTGGCACGCCCTTCCGCCTCCCAAGTCGCGAGGATGTGGCCGGAATCCTCCAGCCGGTGCAACAGCGGATAGAGCGTGCCCTCCTTGACCTCCAGGACCCCCTCGCCCGTCTGCCGCAGCACTCTCAGCAGCTCGTAGCCATATCGGCGGCGGACGCTGAGGACGGACAGCACAGCCAGCTCGGTCGTGCCACGTGCGAGCTCGCGACGCAGACGGGCGATGGTCGCCGATTCCGGCGTCGCCTCGGTGTCCTCAGCCATGAGAGCACAGTATGACCTGATGCCTTGTACGGCAAGGTATCAGGCCAGCCAAGTATTCCCAGGTCGTGGGATTGAAGGCATCTGGACCTGCTGAAACGCGCCCGCCCGACATTGAAGGAGTCGACGTCGCCGGGCCAGATGGTGATGTGGAGCATCCAGTCGTGGGTGCCGGGCGGCGGCGGGGCCAGACCCTTGCCCCCGCCGTCGACGGCGGGGCCCGGTCGTGATGTGACCTGCAAGGCCGCGAAGCCGCACCTGATGTGCCGACCGCGATATCCCTTGATGAGGGCCATGTCCTCGTTGTCGAGAAAGAAGATCTTCTCCATCTCGGCCTTGGGAGGGCTTCCAACCGAAGAAGGCCTTCACCGCGCTGCGCCGCAGTGAAGGCCTTCGGCCGGCTCGAGTCGAGCCCAGAGTGTCGTCAGACGGTCTGCGTCCGGGGTCGGCGGGCACGCCAGGCCAGCAGCCCGGCCTGGATGATGAAGAACACGCCGCCGCCGGTGGCATAGACCGACAGCACGTCGAGCGAGGCGTCGTCCCCGAGGGCCTGGATGTTGTAGAAGATGCCCACGAGGAACGACAGACCGCCCGCGATCAGCATCGGCCACTGCTGGCCCAGCTCCGGGCCGCGCCGCCGCAGCCCGACCAGCACCTGCGCCGCACCGGAGACGACGGCCCAGGCGCCGAACACGTGCAGCACCGCCGCCGCCCCTCCCGCCCCCGCCAGGCCGACGCCGACGGCGGCCAGGGTGCTGAGCACGCCGTTGAACAGCGTCAGGCGACGCTCCGATCCGTCCGGGAGCGCACGCAGGTCGATCAGCGACGACACCGCGTCGATCAGCGGATAGACGACCAGCAGAGTGATCGCGAGGGCGTCGATGGGGTCGTGCGCGAAGGCGAACGCCACGGCCCACGCCACGGCCAGGACTCCACGGCCCAGGTACAGCTTCAGCAGGGATGACGTTCCCGATGACTTCGTGTTCATGGTGTGGTCTTTCCAGACGAGGGAGTGGCTGTCAGCGCCGGACGGGGGCGCAGTAGTAGCTGCCGGCGTCGGCCGGGTCGCCGTGGCCGCTGTAGCGGGAGACGGACGGGTACAGGCACAACTTGCGCGTCGCCGTCTTGCCGGAGGAGTCCGTGATGGCGGCGCTCAGCGTCTGCGGGGCCTTGCCCTGTTCGACCCAGGCCGTCAGGGCGCCGAGGGCATCAGTGGGCTGCGGGCCGGTGCTCGTGGGGCCGGCGCAGTGGGAGACGCCCGGCGCCAGGAACAGCCGGTAGAAGTCGTCAACCCGGCGCGCACCGCCCATGGCCGGCTCCACCCGTCGGCGGTAGTCCACGGTGCCCTGGGCGGGAATCAGCTCGTCGGCCTGGCCGTGCCAGGTGAGGAGCTTGCCGCCGGACCTGCGGAACGCCGACAGGTCGGGGTCGTCGGTGCCGATGATCGTGTCGTACTCGGCTTGGGACTGCTCGAACAGCTTGGCGAACTCGGCGTAGGTGATCGTCGAGAGGTCGTAGGAGGGCAGCCGCTTCAGGAACGTCGAGGCCCAGATGGCCGGTACGGGGAACGGCGCGCCCACGCGGTTCCCGTCCGCGTCGACGCGGGTGCCGGCGAGGTCGAAGCCGGCTCCGATCGGGATGCCGGACCACAACTTCTTACCGGACGGGGTGCGGGGGCCGTCCCAGATCTTGCGTACGACGGCGGCGTCGGCCGCGGTGATGGTCTCCTGCTCGCCGTCGCATTCGACGCTCTTGCCGATGAGCCGCCGCGGGTCGAAGGTGCACGTGGCGGGGTCGCCGATCAGCCCGTCGGGAGCGCCGTCGAGCGGGTCGCAGGCCTTGACGGCGGCCTCGTTGAAGGCGTTGAACTTGCAAGGGGAGGGGAAGGTGTTCTCCTCGTTCATCACCACCTGCGGCCACAGGGTCGCGACCTCGAACTCGTCCCAGTTGATCGCCGGAGCGGTGGCCAGGATGCCGTCGAAGTCGTCAGGGTGGCGCTGGGCCTCCATGTAGCCCTGGCGGCCGCCGGTCGAGCAGCCGTTCCAGTACGAGTAGGAGACGGGCCTGCCGTAGACCTCGTTGACGACCTGCTTGCCGACGACCGTCATCTCGTGCTGGGACCGGTCGGCGAAGTTCTTCAGCAGCGCCGTGTTGACCTTGCCGTCACTGTTCAGGGCCCAGCTGGTGTCGATGTACGTGCCGACGCCGGCGTCGGTGGTCGCGGCGGCGTAGCCGCTCTTGATCGCGCCGGCCAGGCCCGCGCCGTAGTCCCCGGCGGCGAAGGCGCTGCCGCCCACCGCCTGGAAACGGCCGGTCCAGCCCGTCTCGGGCAGCCAGACCCGCACCTTGGCGTGGTCGCCGACGCCCGGGTGGGTGAGCGTGAGCGTGACATCGCAGTAGGCGGGCACGTCCGGGATCTTCACCACTTCGGTGAACGGCGGCACGGGCGGGATGGTCACGGTACCCGCCGCCCGGCGCTCCGCCGTCACGGACTCCACCGTGGTACCGGCCGGGGCCTTCACGGAGATGGACGAGCATGTGAACGGGACGGCGGCGGAGCTCGCGGTGCCGGCCGAAGCCGCGGCCGGCAGGCACGCCGCCGCCAGCGGCACTCCGGCCGCGAAGATGATCAGAAGACGTTTCACGACGTTCCTCTCACAGAATGTTGGGGTGCGTCTCACTGTCGTCCGCGGCCGGCGCCGGCACATCAGTCAGTTGACGGTCAGCACTCCGGGCGCCCGTCACACACGTCGCGGCGCAGGTCAGCGGCCGCATACGGGGACATGTGCGCCGCTCTCGGTCCACGGCAGAGCAGTGCGGTCACGCACTGAAGAGTTGAATGGCTTAACGCGCTGAGGTGCGCACACGACCGCCACGCAAGGCCGGGTAGCCCGCCGACCGGCACCATCGTCCTGCTGAACAGCGGTCCGGCCGGCTCCTCGTGACTGACCGTCAAGTGACCGATGTGGCCGCGGTCCTTCCCGTACGACGGTGATGGCACCAGATTCACCACCATCGCCTGAAGCCTCCTGAAAGGGGAATTTCGTGGTCAGCAGCAAGGGTGTACGCAGCCGGCGGCTCACGTTGGGCGCCCTGTCGACGCTCGCGATCGGTCTCCTCGCCACCGCCGCCGCCATGCCCGCCCTCGCGGCGGACAAGCCCGCCAAGCCGACCATCGTGCTGGAGCACGGCGCCTTCGCCGACGCCTCCAGCTGGAACGCGGTGATCGAAGAGCTGCGCGCGGACGGCTACCCCGTCGTCGCCGCGGCCAACCCGCTGCGCGGGCCGGCCAACGACGCGGCCGCACTCCGCAGCGTCCTCGACCACGTCGCCGGACCCAAGATCCTGGTCGGGCACTCCTACGGCGGCTCGGTCATCAGCGTCGCCGGCGCGAACGACCCTCAGGTCAAGGCCCTCGTGTACGTCGCCGCCTTCCTGCCCGCCCCCGGCGAGACCGCCCTGGAGCTGACGAACAAGTACCCCGGCTCCACCCTCCCCGCCACCCTCGAGCCCACCCCCTTCACCCTCCCCGACGGCACCACCGGAACCGACCTGTACATCAAGCCCAGCAAGTTCCGCCACCAGTTCGCCGCCGACGTACCTGCCGGCACCGCGGCCCTCATGGCCGCCACCCAGCGGCCCATCGCCCAGTCCGCCCTGGAGGAGAAGACCGAGGTCGCCGCCTGGAAGGACAAGCCCAGCTGGGCCATCATCACGACCCAGGACCTCAACATCCCAGCCAAGGTCCAGCGCTACATGGCCAAGCGCGCCCACGCGCACTCCGTCGAAGTACGCGCCTCCCACTCCGTCGCCGTCTCCCAGCCCAAGACCGTGGCCGACGTCATCGACAAGGCCGCACGCGCCACCCGATAGCGCCGCGACCACCCACAGCACCGAAAGGAAGATCACGACCATGAACATGAAGCTCGAAGTCGTCGTCCTGCCCGTATCCGACGTCGACCGCGCCAAGGACTTCTACACCCGGCAGCTGGGCTTCCGCCTCGACGCGGACTTCCCCATCAACGATGGTTACCGGATCATTCAGGCCACTCCCCCCGGCTCCGCCTGCTCGATCATCTTCGGCGACGGCCTCACCGACGCCGAACCTGGAACGGTCCAGGGACTGCACTTGATCGTGTCCGACATCGAGCAGGCCCACAAGGAACTGGCCGGCCGCGGCGTCGACGTCACCGGCCCGTTCCACGACGCCACCGGCGCCTTTCACCAGGCAGGCGAGACCGGCCGCGTCATGGGCGTGCACCCGCAGCGTGCCAGCTACGGCTCCTTCGCCTCGTTCACCGACCCCGACGGCAACCGCTGGTTCCTGCAGGAGATCACCGAACGGCTGCCCGGCCGCTGACCGACGGCATCCCCGAGACACAGCCACACCGTGGAGGACCAGTGACCACCGAAGACACCCGTACCTATGACGTGGTCGTGATCGGGGCAGGTCCGGTCGGCGAGAACGTCGCCGACCGGACCACCGCCGCCGTACTGGCGCATCGCGACCGTATGGCCGCCCACTGGAACGACGACGGCCAGGTCGAATGGCTCAAGACGGCCGGCATCGACCTCCAACGCGGCCATGGCCGCCTCGACGGGCCACGACGCGTGGCCGTGACCACCCCCGACGGCGGCACCGTCCACCTGCGGGCCCGGCACGCCGTGGCCGTGTGCACAGGCAGCGGCGCCGCCCTGCCCGACCTGCCCGGGCTCACCGCCCTGCGCCCCTGGACCAGCCGCGAAGCGGCCAGCGCCCCGCAGCCGCCCGGACGACTCGTCATCGTCGGCGCAGGCGTCGTGGCCACCGAGATGGCCACCGCCTGGCAGGCCCTCGGCACCGAATCACCCTCCTCGCCCGCGGCACCCGCCTGCTGCGCCACCTTCGCTGGATCAGGCGTCGCCGAACTCCTCCACTCCGCCACCGTAGCGATCACCGGCGAGATCTCCATCGAACGCCTCTGGCACGCCGTACCGCCCTTCCCCACCATCAGCGAGGTGTGGCTGCGGCTGCTGGAAACCTACCGGGGGCAGGAGCTGTCCGCAGGTGCGCTCAAGGCCCGAGGTGTGGAGCTCGGCCGGGCCGGTGGGACTTCGTTGTGATGCGTACGTCGCGCACGCACATCGACGGGAAGCCCATCAGGTCGCCTTTACCGATCGGGATCTGGCCGGGGCGCTGCGTCGCGCCGCGGAGGCGCACGGTCGGCGCGCGATGAAGCGGAGGGAACCAGCCATGGAATGGCTTTTTTCGCAGTGGATGTTCACGGCAGCCGTCTTCGGCGGGGCGGACGTCCTCCTCGGACCGGTCGGCGACGTCCCACCGGCCGCCGACGAGCAACTCGACCATCCGCGGCCGACCAGCGCCGAGAGCTGGTTGATCGAAACCGCCTACAACTTCATCGCGGCCGATCTGACGTGCGGGAAGTGCGGGGCCCTCCTGGGCAGGCCCCGTGTCCTGGCGAGGTCCTGGCCGGTGCGTATCACGGTCCGGTGCACCGGCATACGGCGGCACCGCCACCGCGCCGATGTACGGCGCACCGCCGACGGGCTCTGGACGCCCGGTTTCTCCCGAGCGGCCTCCGCATAGGCCAGGGACTCTCCCGGTGCGATCGACGGCGCTTGGCGCGCACGCTGGGAGCACGGTCTCGCACACCGGACGCTGCAGGACATCGGCCACAACCTGCCGCAGGAGGCGCCCAGGGCCTTCGCGCAGGCCGTCGTAGAGGAGGACCACCTCTGACGGGTTCGCACACGCCATGGATGGGCATCCGTCACCCGTTCGGCCGTGATGCGGATGCTTGCTGGCGCCAGCGAAAACGACGGAACTTGAGCGGAAGCCCGCTGTGCCTGGCGGCGTCAGCAGCTCACACCTTTCGTACGGAGAGCCGTCGTGAAGAGAACACATATGCCGCGGCGCGCGGCGGATCGTGAGGAACAACCGTGAAGACAAGCAACCCAATCCTCTCCCGCAGGGGGTACAGCCGCGACGACGGCCACCCGGGCCCCGGCTTGCGGCAACCGCAGCCGGTCGTTGCCGCGAGCGGCGCACACTCCGCCAACGACCACCCGGGCAACCCCGGCTCCGCGTACGGCGATCCGCGCCTGGCCACGGGCGTCGTCGTCCAGGCGGTCCTGGGCACCCTCGCGGTCTCGGCCGGGGTGCTGATCGCCTACAGGATGCGCTGGATCCGCGTCACCCGGCGGTTCCAGGGCTTCGTGCTGGCCTCGGCGGCCGGTTTCGTGCTGCTGATGGCCGCCGATCTGCTGTTCTCCGCCTTCGGCGGCGGCAACGGCCTCGGCTTCGACAGCGGCGGTCTCGGTGTCGTCTTCGGCGTCGTAGGCATCCTTCTGGGTGCGTGCTTCCTGGCCCTCGACTTCAAGCAGGTCGAGAACGCGATCGTCAATGGCGCCCCGCGCGAGGAGTCGTGGATGGCGGCCTTCGGACTCACCCTGACACTGGTGTGGATCTACCTTGAAGCGCTGCGCGTGTTGTCCCTCCTGAGGGGCGACGAGCGATGAACCTGGGCATAGGCGCGGATACGGGCGCCGTGACACGTCTGATCGCCAAGTACGCCGAGCTGGTCGACACCGGAGACTTCGCCGGCGTCGGCGAGCTGTTCGCCGACGCTGTGTTCATCGGCAGTGGTGCACCGATCCATGGCCGGGAAGCCGTCGAGAAGATGCTCCGGGACACCGTGATCCTCTACGAGGACGGCACGCCACGTACCCACCACGTCACGACCAACCTCGCCGTCGACATTGACGAGGAGACAGGAACCGCCGCTGCGCGTTCATACGTCACCGTGTTTCAGGCCCTGCCCGACCTTCCGCTGCAAGCCGTGGCCGCAGGACGCTACAGCGACCGCTTCGAGCGCCGCGACGGGCTCTGGCGATTCGTGGAGCGCCAGGTCCGGATCCACCTGGTTGGTGATATCAGCCGCCACCTGCGCCCCCAGCCTCCGCCCGCACACCACCCGGATGATCCGCCCTCCCTGGGGATCGCAGACACGGACTGAGCTGATTCTTGATCATCTTGCTCGACACAAGTGATCTACCAGAGGTCCCGTTCTTCGTCATCACCGGCTTGACGAACCACCCACCAGCCAAACGCAACGGCGTTGATGCCAAGTTCATGACAACAACGGTGAGCAACTGCCAACGTCAGCGAGCAAGGACATCTGCGTCCGGTTCACGTCCCGTGATCTCCACTAAATGATCTCTCTGTACTGGACGCTGACGGGCGAACTCGGGTTGCCGAATGGTAGGAGATCCAGGAGTGCCACGGGAGCTCCTGGACGCTCTCAGCGCGCTTCCGGCGTTCGGGGTCAGGTGTTGATCTCCAGGACCCAGACCGAGACGTGGTCGGGGCCGCACGTGTAGACCACGCGGAATGTGTCGGTGCGGATCTCGAACGCGTCGGGGATGCCGCCGTACGGAACGACCCCGAGCGGTTCGGGGTCCTCGATGAGGTCGAGCAGGGTGTCCGCGACAGTGGCACGCAGGCCGGGTGCTGCCTGGCGCAGGCCCTCGCGGACCAGGGGGTCTAGGTGGAGGAGTCGTTTCAAGAGTGCTGGCTGGGATTCGGGAGGTCAAGGTCGGCGTACAGGGCGGCCTTGCTGTCGTACGTCATCATCTCGCGCTCGCCACGCCCGTGGGCGGCGATCGCCTCGGCCACGTGACCGGCCTCCAGTTCCCGGCGGGCTCGTAGCAGTTCCTCATAGTCCTGCTCAGAGATCAGGACGGCGCGCTCGCTGTTGGAGCGGCGAATGGTTGTGGGCTGGTGGCCGTGGACGGCGCGCGACACCAGGGTGCCGAGCTGTGTGCGGGCTTCGGCAATGCCCAGGGCATCAGTGGACATGTCGGTCCTCCAGGGTCTCCTGCTCCGGGGTTGCTCGTGCCCGGACGGTTCGGTTTCCACGATACGGGGCTGGCGGCAAATGTTGTACAACTTGACCCAGTTGTGCAACATTACCGGGCTCGCATCTTCCCCGATTTTTATTACCGGGAATGGTCGCTTCCCTGTCACATGGACGGACCGCAAGAGGCGTTCTGCTCCTGTGCGCCGGCTTCCCGTGGTCCTATGTCGAGCGCCGCTTCCACGAAGATCAATGACTCAGCAGCGGTGACCGGCCTGATGCCGTCCGCTCAGAACACCTGGGCCAGGCAGCCCAGGGCGACGACCACCACGATCGTGGCCACCGCCAGCGCTCTCACGGAGTTGGGAATGCGTATCACGATGTCTCTCCGTTTCATAGGCAGTACCGCACGAGCCATTCGTCCGCGTCGTAGGCCCGCTGCGCGGGGTCCGGCGCGGTGGCCGCGCGCTCTTCGACCGTGTCTTCGAGCCGGACCCACTCGGGCAGCCGGCCGAAGCGGGCGCGTCGCGTGGTCTCGGCGGCGTCGTGCGCCGGCCGCACCTCAGGCGGCTTTCGCGTTGATGGTGACCGGGATGTTGCCGCGGGTCGCCTTGGAGTAGGGGCAGATCTGGTGGGCTGCGGCACCGAGCTCGTCGGCCGTCTGCTGGTCCACGCCTCCGAGTTCCAGGTTGAGCACGGCGCTGAGGCCGAACTCGCCGTCGTCGCCGTGGTGCAGGGTTACCTCCGCCGTGATGGCCGCGCTCTTCAGCGTGATCTTGCGCTGCGCCGCCGCCCTTCTGACCGCGCCGAGGAAGCAGGAGCCCCAGCCTGCGGCGAACAACTGCTCGGGGTTGGTGGCCCCGCCCGCCCCGCCGAACTGCTTCGGGATGGCGAGCGTGGTGTCGAGGAGGCCGTCGTCGGCTTGGACCCGGCCTCCGTTGCGGCCCTCCCCCGTGACGGTGACGATCCCGGTGTAGCTGACAGCCATGGCTGTTCCCTTCTGGGCTGGGTGGAGGTAGGACGGGAACGCATCGAGCGTCACCGGTTCAACTAGTGACGATGATGGCAGTCCGGTTCGTCACCCGTCAAGATGGTGACGCGTGAGGGTTCATGGCAGACGAATGTGGTGACCCCGCCAGTGGGCGCGCAACCATCGATCGTGGCTGGCGATCACGATCGCGCCGGGCCCATCGGCGCCCAAGGCCTCTTCCAGCTCGTCGGAGAGGCGGGGCGAAAGGTGGTTGGTGGGCTCGTCGAGCAGGAGTACTTCGGGTGGGTCGGCCACCAACAGCGCCAGCGCGAGCCGGCGGCGCTGACCGACGGACAGCTCCCGCACTCGCAGGTCCACGTCGCGGGAGCCGATCAGGCCGAGCGAGCGCAACGGCACGGACTCGGCGCGCTCCGGACCGAGCGCCCGCTCGTACGTCTCCCGCACCGTCCAGTCCGGCCGCTCGAAGACGGAGTCCTGGGCCAGCAGCGCGACGGTCAGGCCGGGCCGCCGCCGCACCTCACCCTCCGCGTCCAGCAGCCCGGCCAGCACGGCCAGGAGCGTCGACTTGCCCGCTCCGTTGGGCCCGGTGACCAACAGCCGCCCCCCGAGCGGCACGTCGAGCCGGTCGATCGAGAGCCGTCCCGGTACCCGCGCGTCCCGCAGTGACAGCAAGGCGTCGTCGTGGGGATCGCGGGGTTCGGCGGCCTCCGCGGCGTCGGCGGCGTCGGCGACCAGGGTGCGAGGGCTGAAGCGGAGCGGGGGCGGTGGGGCGGGAACCTGCTCGCGTTCCAGCTGGGCGAGCCGGCGGGCGGCATTGCGCACCCGCCGCGCAATCTGGTGCTGCACACGGCCCCCGGCGTGCCCGTACCCCATCTTCTCGTTGTCGCGCTTCAGCCGGTCGTACGCCACCTGCCGCGCCGTCACGGCGACGGCCGCGCGCAGCTCACCGAGCTCCGCCTGCTCCTCCGCGTGCCGCCGCTCCCAGCGCTCTCGCTCCGCGCGCTTCTCGACCAGATATGCGCCGTACCTGCCCCCGTACCGAACGGGCCCGTCCACCGCCGGGTCGAGATCGATCAGGTCGGTACAGACCGCGTCCAGGAACGCCCGGTCGTGGCTGGCCACGACCACGACGCCGGTCATGCCGCGCAGTTGCTCCTCCACGAACACCGCGGCATCGTCGTCCAGGTGGTTGGTGGGCTCGTCGAGCAGCAGCGCTGCGGGCCATCTGACGAGCAGTGCCGCCAGGGCCAGCCGCCCGCGCTGCCCTCCCGACAGCGACGCGAGCGCACGGGAGTGCGGCACACCGCCGAGGCCGAGCCGGTCGAGGACGATCCCGGCGCGCCGGTCGGCGTCCCAAGACTCGCGTTCCTGAGTCCGCTCCAGCCGCACCCCGTACTCGCCGAGCAGAGCGGCGTCATCCGGAGCGGCGGCGAGCGCGCGGGCGAGCCGATCCAGCTCGGCCAGGTCCGCGCGCGCCTCGCGCAGGGCGTCGTCGAGCACGTCGGCGATGGTGGCCCGGCTGTCGAAGGGCATCTCCTGGTGCAGGAAGCCGAGGTCGGCGGGGCGTACGACGGTGCCGGAGTCGGACCGGTCCACCCCGGCCAGCAGCCGCAGGAGCGTGGTCTTGCCGGCGCCGTTCTCGCCGATCAGGCCGATCCTTTCGCCGGGCGCGGCGGTGAGCGAGACGCCGTCAAGCACGCGCCGCGCGCCCAGGCTCCGTACGAGATCGCGGGCGAGCAGCGCGTCACTCACCGGCGGGGCCCCCGGTTTCCAGGAGGCGACCGCCCGACAGCTCCAGCCACCGTTGCACACCGATCTCAGCGAGGAATCGCTCGTCGTGGCTGACCACCACGAACGCCCCCTGGTACGCGCCGAGCGCGCTCTCCAGCTGCGCCACGCTGACCAGGTCGAGGTTGTTGGTCGGCTCGTCGAGCAGCAGGAGCTGAGGCGCGGGCTCCGCGCACAACACGCAGGCCAGCGTGGCCCGCAGCCGTTCGCCGCCGGACAGCACCTCCACCGGCAGGTGTGCACGCGCGCCGCGGAACAGAAAGCGGGCCAGCAGGTTCATCCGCTCCGCCTCCGCCATGCCGGGGGCGAACGCGGCCAGGTTCTCCGCCACGGTGCGCTCGACGTCGAGCAGGTCGAGCCGCTGCGACAAGTACGCGACCCGCCCGTCGCTCTGCCTGGTCGTGCCGCCGTCCGGCTCCAACTCGCCGCTGATCAGGCGCAGCAGGGTGGACTTGCCCGCACCGTTGGGGCCGGTCAGCGCGATGCGCTCGGGGCCGCGTACGGTCAGGTCGAGGCCCGGCTCGGCGAACAGGCCGCGGGCCCGCAGGCGTTCGCCGAGGAAGACCGTGCGTCCGGCGGGCACGTTCGTCCCCGGCAGTTCCAGCGTGATCCTCTGGTCGTCGCGCAGCGCCCGCCCGGCCTCGTCGAGCCGGGCCTGGGCGTCGCTGACACGGGAGGCGTGCATCTGGCCCGCCCGCCCGGCCGACTCCTGGGCACCGCGTTTCATGTTCCCGGCGAAGATGCGCGGCAGCCCGGCGTTCTTGAGGTTGCGGGCGGCGTTGCCCGCCCGGCGCTCGGCCCGCTCACGGGCCTGCTGCATCTCCCGTTTCTCGCGTTTGAGCTCCTGCTCGGCGCTGCGCACGTTCCGTTCGGCGGCCTCCCGCTCGGCGCGTACGGCATCCTCGTACGCGGTGAAGTCACCGCCGTAAAAGCGGATCTCGCCCCGGTCGAGCTCGGCGATGCGGTCCATACGGTCGAGCAGGGCCCGGTCGTGGCTGACCACGACCAGGCAGCCGGTCCAGTCGCCGAGCACGTCGTAGAGCCTGCGGCGGGCGTCGAGGTCGAGGTTGTTCGTCGGCTCGTCGAGCAGGAGCACGTCGGGCCTTTTGAGCAGCTGCGCGGCCAGGCCGAGCGAGACGACCTGGCCACCGCTGAGCGTGCCCAGGCGCCGGTCGAAGCCGATGCCCGCGAGGCCGAGCCCGTCGAGCTGGGCACGAGTGCGCTCCTCGATGTCCCAGTCGTTGCCGATCGTGGTGAAGTGCTCCTCGCTCGGGTCGCCCGACTCGATGGCGTCCAGCGCGGCGATCACCGGGGCGATGCCGAGCACCTCGGCCACGGTCGGCTCGCCAACGAGGGGCAGGCTCTGCGGCAGGTAGCCGAGCACCCCCTCGACGGCGACGCCGCCGCCCGAGGGCCGCAGCTCGCCGGCCATCAGCTTGAGCAGCGTGCTCTTGCCCGTGCCGTTCGGGGCGACGAGGCCCGTACGGCCGCCGCCCACGGTGAAGGACAGGTCGCTGAAGACGGGCGTGTCGTCAGGCCAGGAGAAGGACAGGCGGGAACAGATGATGAACGCATCGGACATGCGACATACCTCGATACAAACCCAGGCGCGCGAATGGGGCCCGGCAAGGGAACAGGACTGGGGGAACGACGACGAGGGCCACATCGGCGGCGGTCATGCGCGCCTGCCGGGGCCGATCAACCTCCGGTATCACCCGGAGATGTCGTCGTCACCTGCCACTGCTGTCTCCCAATGTCCGAATACGGGCGTCTATCACCATAGCAGCCGTCCGGATCAGGTCGCGCCGACCGTCTGCGCCTCCTTCTTGCGAGCCCGGTACGCAGCCGCCTTGATCTTGTTGCCGCACGACTCCATGCCGCACCACTCCCGGCGCCCGCCCCGCGACCGGTCGATGAAGATCTTCGTGCACTCGGGATTGGCGCACTCCTTCATCAGCGGCACCTCCGGCCCACTGAGCAGCTCGATGGCGTGCCGGGCCACCGTGGACAGTGCCTGCGCCGGGGTCGCCTCCACCCATCGACCCTCGGCCGTGAGCTGGAGGGCCGCCGGCGGCTTGCGTGCCGTCTCGTTCACCAGCGCGAGCGCCTCGCCATCGTATCCGTCACCGGCGAGCCGGGCGGTGACCAGCGCGTAGATGGCCTCCCGCACCGCCACCGCCTGGACAAGATCCGCTTCCCGGCAGGGAGAGAGGGCGTCGACGATGCCGGACTCCACGTACCACGCATCGAGCCGGTCCGGGGCATCGAGCGTCTCAAAGCGCGCGGTGCGACGCGCGCGGAGCGTGCAGGCGAGGTCGAGCGCGGGATTGCCGCACAGAAACACATGCTTCACATCACCAGTCTGACAGGTGACGCCTAGCTATGCAATCGTCGATGGGGCCGGTCGGCTTGGCCGGGATGGCTGCATGAGCAGGCCGTCGATACGACGAGTCAGCGTGTCGTGGGCGGGCACGGTGGGGCGGTGTCCGAGCAGGGCGAGCGAGGTCAGCCCTTCGACCAGTGGCAAAAGGGTCTCGGCCTCCAGGTCGGCGTCGAGGTCGTCGCGGAACTCGCCGGTTTGCTGACCATAGCGGATCAGCCAGGCCAGCAGGTCGCGCGTCTTGGCGTGGGCTTGGCGCAGGATCTCCGCCAGGCGCAACCGCACAGCCGACAAGGCGCTGTGGCTGGCCGGAGCTCTGTTCACCGTGCAGGGGTTCGGCTCGGCGATCACCGAGGCGCAGTGGGGCACCAGCTTCGGGATTGCCGGCATCCTGCGTGCCGTCGGTGTCCCCCGCTGGGCCGATCTTGTCCTCGGAACCGTCGGAGCGGTGTTCCTGCTCCTGGCGGCGTATCGGGCGGTGCGCCGGTGAGACTCCGAGGAATGGCGCGGGGGGCGGCGCGCGTGCGGCTGGTCGCGGCGGTGGCCGGCCTGTCCGTCATCGCGGCCTGCACGAGCGCCGCCAGCCCGGCATCGAGCTCGCGCCAGCCTGTCGCGCACACCTCGTCCGGCGTCGTCGTCGGCGCCTACGTTGGCCGGGACCTGCAGCGGTTCAACGCCATCCCCTATGCCGCGCCGCCGACCGGAACGCTGCGCTGGCAGCCGCCGCAGCCCGTCCAAGCGTGGAAAGGCGTCAAGGACGGCACCCGCACGGCTCCGCGCTGCCCGCAGAACGCCAATCCCGCCGACTCCAATCCGGCCAGCGCTGCCGAGGACTGCCTGTACCTGAACGTCACCGCCCCCCGGGACATGCCCGCCGGGCGGCGGCTGCCGGTGATGGTCTGGCTGCACGGCGGCGGCTTCACTCAGGGCGCCGGCGGCGACTACGACGCCCAGCGGCTGGCGGCCGCGGGCGTGGTCGTCGTGACCGTCAACTACCGGCTGGGCATCTTCGGCTTCCTCGGCCACCCCGCTCTGCCCGGCTCGGGCGCATTCGGCCTGCTCGATCAGCAGGCCGCGCTGCGCTGGATACGGCGCAACGCGGCGGCCTTCGGCGGCGACCCGCGCAACATCACCCTGTTCGGCGAGTCCGCGGGCGCGTTCAGCGCCTGCGCGCAGCTGACGTCCCCCACAGCGGCGGGGCTGTTCGACCAGGCGATCATCCAGAGCGGCACCTGCTCGATGCGTCAGATGGGCATCGACCCCGCTGGCGGCGACACCGTGTGGCCATCACGGCAGTCCGGCGAACGGATCGCCGCGGCCGCCGCCGAGCAGATCGGATGCGCGGACGCAGCCCAGACGATGGCCTGCCTGCGCCGGGCCCCGGTGCCAGCCCTGCTCGCCGCGCAGCAGAAGATTCCCACCACCTGGGCGCCCTCGTACGGAAGCGACACGCTGCCGCTCGACCCGCGCCGGGCGGTGGCCGAGGGACGCGTCCACCCGGTGCCGCTCATGGTCGGTACCACCGCGCACGAGGCCCGCTATTTCGTGGCCATGTACTTCGACGGTCCGGGCCAGCCCCTGAGTCGGCAGACGTATCAGCAGTTCCTGCGCACCGCCTTCGGCACCGACGCCCGGCGGGTCGCGGCCAGGTATCCCGTCAGCACACACGGCTCCCCCTCCCTGGCCTGGGCCGCCATCGCCACCGACCGCGGCTGGACCTGCCCCACCCGAGCGGGCAACCGCCTGCTCTCCCGCAAGACCCCCGTCTATCAATACGAGTTCGCCGACGACCCCGCCCCCAGACCGGCCGGGTTTCCCGTCCCCGCCGACTTCCCCCTGGGCGCCTACCACGGCGGGGAACTGCCCTATCTCTTCGACGGCCCCGGCGCCGCCACCGACCAGCCCCTCTCGACAAGCCAACGCCGGCTGGCCGACCAGATGATCGGCCACTGGACCCGCTTCGCCGCCACCGGCAATCCCAACGACCCGAGCCTGCCCCGATGGAAGCTCCTGACCAGCAAGAGCGCGAACCACGTCCGCTCCCTCTCCACGGCCAGAAGCAACGGCGATGGCTCCACCGAACACCACTGCGGCTTTTGGGACACGCGCAACTGAAAGCACTCCAGCTCATGCGCTGGGCCGTCCTGGAGACGATCATCGGTCAGCGGTTCAGACACCGTCATCGTCCACGACAGCGGCGCGGGCGGCACTGGCCTCGGGCAACGCCGCCGCGCCGACCGCTCGGAAACACGGGGGCGGTCTGGTTACCTGCGAGCCACCCCGTTCGATCCCGAGAACGACAAGCACAAGGTCGGCGATCCGCCAGCGCACCTGGTGAAACGACCGACGGAGGCCCTCTCCTTGTGGCACGGGCCGGCGCCTTCAGGAGAGCGTGTCAGCGGTGGCCCAGTACGTTGACCACACGGCCGTTGGGGTCACGAACGAAGAACCTGCGCACTCCCCACTCCTCGTCCTGCAAGGGATGCACGACCTCCGCGCCGCTCTCCCGCATGACCGCGTAGGCCGCATCCACGTCGTCCACCTCGACGCTCATGTCGGGGACAACTGGTGCGGTCTTGTCACCGGCGATGAAGCTGATTTGCGCTGTCGGACTGGACGGGGAGGCGAGAGTCATGATCCAGCCGAGGTTCATGACCTCCTCGAAGCCCAACAGCCCATAGAACTCCCGGTTCTCCTGCACAGCCCCTGACTGGACGTTGGGCACGACACGGTGAACGGTCATCGACGACGACTCCAAACGAGAACGGACATGTCTCTGAGACTCCCTGCTATGCACGCCCTAGCTGCCGGGATAGGTACCGAAGCTCCACAGGTTGCCCTCCGGGCCGCGCACGGTGACAGTGCGGTTTACGTAGTCCTCGTCCCTGATCTCCCGTACAACCTTCGCTCCGGCCGCGGTCGCGCGGGCGAAGACGGCGTCCGGGTCGTCGGTCACCACGTAGATCGAGCTGCCGCCGGACGGCTGAGCGCACTCGGCGGCCGTGTCGATCGCAGCCCCCGCATCGCGGAAGGACAGGCAGGGCCACACTGAGGGACGGTCAATGCCGTTGTTCTGCGTCATGCGGCCCATCGTCGCCCAGGGCAGCGTCCACGTCTTGTACGGATGGGAACTCCGCACGCCATTGCGTCGCGGTGAGACCACCCAGGGCGCGGAAGTCCCGTGCCAGGTGGGCCTGATCAACGTAGCCGCATGTGACCGCGGTTTCGGCCAGCGACGGCCGGTGCGGGGAGCGCAGCAGGCGCCGGGCGCGTTCGAACCGGATCACCCGGGCCGCCACCTTCGGCGGCAGGCCGATCTCACGCTGGAAACGGCTGTTGAGGTGTCGGCGACTCCAGCCCAGCTCCCTGGCAAGCCCGTCGATCCGTAGGTTCCCGGAGGTCTCGGTCAGCCGCCGCCACGCCTGAACCACCTCGACCGGCGGCTCACCCCGGCTGTCATCGACCAGACCGGACAGCGTGGTGTCCAGCAGCCAGAACCGGTGCCGCCACGTCGGCGCGGCGGCCAGCCGTTCGGCCAGCTCAGAGGCCCGATCGCCGAGCAGGTCCGTCAGATCGACCACGTCACTGGCCAACTCGCCGGCCGGCAGCCCCAGCAGGGCCCGGGCGCCTCGCCAGGTCACATCAAGCTGAAGGCCGTGCTGCCGGCCGTCGTGCGACATCACGACCGGGTCGTCGTGCAACCCGCCGGCGACGGACACCGAGGACGGACGTCCGACGAAGTCGAGAGTGCCGGACAGGCAGATGACGAGTGTCAGGTGCGTGGACGGCAGCCCATGGTGCAACCCCGGCGCACCGGACCAGCGATACCCCGAGTAGCCGGACACCAGTCCGCGCAGCACCGGCGCCGCCCGCCTCCGCACGTACTCCGACACATACCCAGGTTAGAGTCGGCGCCGGAACGCTGGGGGTCAGCCTCAGGCCAGCGCCGGGACCGGGGCGCTCTGCCGGTCGGCGTCGGTCGAGGGGTAGGCCAGCCGCTCGCCCTGCACGAGAGGCGCGGCGGCGAGGGCGGCCGCGCCCGCGCCGAGCATTGAGAGCATCACCCGGCGCGCGATGGGCGGGCCGCTCTCCGCTGAATGTCGTTGATCAGTCACATCTGCGATTCGAGCAGCCGCGACGTACTCCCGCGAGGAATGGGCGAGGTCTGTAAGACTTCCGTCAGTCTTGCTCGGGGCTCGCCGTGGCGAGACCCAAGCACCGTGACGGTCACCACCGAGCGACCGGACCCCAGCTCACGGGCGAGCTCGATGAAAGCACTGGTTCTCTTCAGTCGTCCACGCCGGACACGTCCTGGCGGCGGAGCAGGTTCAGGTGCTGCTCCGCCCACAGTTCCTCTGGCCTACTGCCACCGGCTCGATGGCGTCAGCCGTCGTGGGTGGTGGCCGTGGCGACCACGCCGGAGTCGGGCAGCCGTGCGGCCCATTCCAGCCAGCGCTCCCTGGTCGTGCGGTTCGCCGGGGAGTGGGCGCGCCGTCCGGTGCCGCCTGCCTGCCAGGGCCGCGGACCTTCCAGCGGCCGGTACTCACATCCGGCCGCGTCCAGCCTGGCCAGGTGGCCATCGCGCAGCCGCTCGACCAGGGACGGGTAATCGGCCGCCGCGCCGGCCCAGACGGTCTCCGCGATGGCGCAGGCGCGCGGGAACACCATGTAGTCCAGGTGCCGCTCGTGCGGAATGTACTCGCTCCACGCCTGGAACTGCCCGCCGAGCACCTTCGCCCGCTCCCGGTCCGTCCACGACTCGGGCACTGGCGCGAACGAGGCCGAGTCCTCCAAAGTGATCGGCCCGCCGATGGCCAGCGGCTCCTCGGGCAGGTCCGACTGGTCGTAGTCGAGGTAGGTGGGGTAGACGGGCGCGCGCACCACGTCGTGCCCCGCGGCGGCCGCCTGCCGGGAGATGGCGTCGCCGCGCCAGCACATCACGATCGTGTCGGGTAGCACGCCGCCGGTCTGGAACGCCTCGTCCCAGACCACCATGCGCTTGCCGCGCCCAGCAAGATGCGTGCCGACCTCGCGCAGGAACCAGCCGTGCAGCTCGCCCGGCTGCTCGGCGCCGATGGCCGCCATGTGCGCGGCCACCTCGGGATCGCCCGGCCAGTCCGTAGTGACGCACTCGTCGCCGCCCAGGTGCACGTACGGGGTGTCGATGGCGGTGAGCAGCTCGTCGATGAGCTCGCACACCAGCTTGACCGCGGCGGGGATCGGCTTGAGCACACCGGGCGAGATGCCCCAGCCGCGCAGCACCTCGTCGGCGCTTGTGCCCAGCTCGGGGAAGGCGGTCAGCAGCGCGGAGGCGTGCCCGGGCAGGTCGATCTCGGGGACGATCGTGATCCCTCGCTCGGTGGCGTAGGCGGAGACCTCGGCCAGGTCGTCGAGGGTGTAGTAGCCGCCGTGCGGCGTGCCGTCGAAGGCGGGCTGCACGCGGTCACGGCCGACCATGGTCTCGCGGCGGTGCGTGGCCAGCTCGTTGATCTGCGGATATTTCCTGCTTTCGACGCGCCAGCCCTGATCATCGGTGAGGTGCAGGTGGAGGCGGTTCATCCGATGCATGGCGAACAGGTCGACATAGCGCAGCAGGGTGCGCTTGTTCATGAAATGTCGCGCGACGTCGAGCATGCCGCCGCGCCAGCTCAGCGCGGGCTCGTCCTGGATCTCGCCGCACGGCACCACGCCACCCGGCCGTCCGCCGGCTCGATACGCGTCCGGGCCGAGCAACTGCTTCAGTGTCTGTACGGCATGCCGTACCCCAGCAAGATCTGCACCGATGATCTCGGCTCCGCCGGCCGAGACCCGCAGCCGGTAGGACTCGGGACCGCCCGCACCCAGGCGCACGGACAGTGCGCCCTCGGGGCCGGGGGCCGCGGGCAGCGGGCCGAGCTGCAGGCGCACCACCTCGACCAGGGCGGGATCTCCATGCACGCTGCCGAGCGTGAAGGTCCCCGCGGTGCTCGCCGCGTGGCGGGGAGCGGGCAGCAAGGTGCGATAGGGATCTGTCATGCCAGTACCTTTCTCGAGTTTCTGGTACGCAGGTAGAGCGTGAGGGGAACGATGGCCCCCGAGGAGACGGCGACGGCTGTGAGCGCGCCCGGCAGCCCGACGTGGTCGGCGAGGAACCCGATCAGCGGTGGCCCGCCCAGCATCCCCGCGTGCCCGATGCTGGCGGCCAGACCCACACCCGCGGGCCCGCCGAGCGCCCCCGCCTGCGCGATGGCCAGCGGGAACACGTTGGCCAGCCCCACCCCGACCGCGACGAACCCGCCGAACGCCACCGCCACGGAGCCCGCCCACGACGCGGCGAGGACGCCGCCCGCCGCCAGCAGGGCGCCGATCACGAGGACGGCGGTCTGGCCGTACCGCCGCACCAGGCGGCTGCCCGCCAGCCGGGCGAGCGCCACCGCCACCGAGTACGCCGAGAAGCCGTAGGCGGCCAGGCTCGCCCCGGCGTGCAGGGAGTCGCGAAGGTGCAGCACGCTCCAGTCGGCCACCGCCCCCTCGCCGAACGCCGTGCACACGGCCAGCACCCCACACAGCGCCACGCCCAGGCCGAACGACCGCCGACCGCCCTGCGCGGTGATCACCGCGGGGACCCTGCCGCGCAGCAGCGGCTTGGCGAACGCGGCAGTGCCGGCGAGCACGAGGGCGGACACCAGCAGGAAGTGCTGCCAGGTGCTCAGCCGGGCCGCGACGAGGCCGCCGAGCAGTGCCCCCGCCAGGCCGCCCGCGCTCCACAAGCCGTGCAGCACCGACATGATCGGCCGCTGCGTGGCCTTCTCGACCTCGACGGCCGCGCTGTTCAGCCCGATGTTGACGGCGCCGTAGCAGAGCCCGGTCACCGCGAGCACCACGCACAGCGCCGCCATCGTGTCCGCGAGCGCGACCACCGGCAACATCAGGGCGACCAGCGCGAGGGTGACGAGGATGACCGACCGCGTGCCGTACCGCACACACAGCCGCCCGCTCACGGTCATGGCCAGCACTGTGCCGACCGACATGCACATGAGCGCGACACCGAGCCCGCCCGTGGTGACACCCAGGTGGTCCTTGACCGAGGGGATGCGTACCACCCAGGTGGCGATGACGACGCCGTCCAGGAAGAAGAACAGCGACAGGGGCATACGTCGCAAATTAACAGGCTGGTATCCAGAAAGAAAGAGGCTGTGATAAACAGTCGCCATGCCCCGCACCGCCTCCCCGCACACCGCGCGCCTGATCAACGACAGGACGGCGTATGACCTGCTGCTCGCCCACGGCCCCCTGTCCAGAGCGGAGTTGCAGCAGCGCACGGGCCTGTCCAGGGCGACGGTCGGCGACCTGGTCGACCGCATGGTGGAGCAGCGCCTGATCTCCCAGGTCGGCCAGTCGCAGACCCGGCGGCGTGGTCCGAACGCGCTGCTCTACGGCGTGGTGGCCGACCGGGCGCACGTGGCGGGCGTGGAGGTCCGCCCCGACCAGGTGCTCGCCACGGTCAACGACCTCACCGGACGCCAGGTCGGCGCCGCCGCGCTTCCCCAGGATCCACACGCGGCGCCCGACAGGCTCGTGTACGACGCCATCGCCGCCGCGCTGGCTGACGCCAAGGTCACCCGCCTGGACGGCGTCGTCATCGGCACGCTCGGCGTGGTCGATCCGGTCAGCGGAGACGTTGCCTTCATCTGGGCGCTGCCCACCTGGCACGCCAACCTGCTGCCGGGCCTGCGCGACCGGCTCGGTGGCGTACCCGTCCTGGTGGAGAACGAGGTCAACCTGATCGGCCTGGCCGAGCACCGGCTGGGCGCGGCACGCGGGCACGACACGTTCGCGCTGCTGTCGCTCGGCGAGGGAATCGGCGTGGCGGTGATCCTGGACGGCCGCCTGCACCGCGGCAGGTCGGGCGGCGCCGGTGAGATCGCGCACGCGCCCACTGGTCTCGGCGGCGGCACGCTGCAGCGACTCGTCGGTGGCCCCGCCGTACGCGAGCTTGCCTCACAGTACGGCCTGCCTGCCGACGACGCCGTTTCAGCGGTACGGCAGGCCACACCGGACTTCCTGGACGCGCTAGCGGATCGAGTCGCGATCGCGGCCATGGGGGTCTGCGCCGTCCTCGACCCCGGCTTCGTGGTCCTGGCAGGAGAGATCGGCAGGACGGCGGGCGCACCGCTGGCAGCCCGGGTGGAGGAGCGGCTCCAGCGCGACACCCCGCTGCCCACCCAGGTCGCCGTCGGCACTGTGAAGGGGGACCCGGTGGTACGCGGCGCGGTGGTCATCGCCTTGGAACGCCTCCACCGCCAGACATTCGACGAACTCAGCTCGTGATCCACCGCACCGGCGTTCGGTCCCCACGCTACGAGGGAGCCCCATTCGCGACACACATGCGGGACGTGCAGGCCGCGGCGCACGCGCTCGGATCGCTCATGTAGTCGACCGTTTGGTTACCATCGCCGGACCATTGGCCGTTGCAGGCCGGGGTTCACGGGCTCTCGTCGAGGAAGCGCACGAGTTCCTTGCGCTCGTTCTTGCCGTTGAGCGTGAGAGGAAAGAAGGGCAGGACGCGGCAGACGGCCGGTACCTTCGCGGGCTCCAGGCGTTGCGCCAGCTCGCGCAGGACGGTGTGGGGGGCGAGGTCGCCCTCGACGAGGATGGCGAGATCGTGCCCGTCGCCCGGGGGCAGCACCGCGGCGGCACGAATGCCCGGAATATCCATCGCGGCGGCTTCGATCTCGATGGTGCTCATCCGGGTGCCCTTGCGTTTGAACATGTCGTCGCGTCGGCCCTCGAAGTAGAGGTAGCCGTCGTCACCGAGGATCAGCCACGTCCTGGACGCCTGCGGCGTCCCGCCCCGGATGCTGCGCTCCACCGTGACCTTTCGGCACCGCCTTGCACAGGTTCGCGCGAACATGTGCGCTTTGCTGAAGCTCTTGTTCGAGGTCAGGATGATCGAGCCCTTCTCGTAGCGCTTGGAGATCACCTGGCTAGCCGTCTCCCCTGGAGGGCCATATCGGCGGTGACTTATATGACCACGCCTACTGCCTGCGCTGCCGTCCGCCGGGCGGGGCTCCCACTGGGGGCATGCCCACCTCGCCTGCGGCGACCGGACGGCGGTGTCGTCGCCAGTAGGACCAGGTGACGGCGAGCAGCAGGGGGCCCCATGCGAGCAGCGGGAGGTAGCAGACGGCCAGAACGGCCAGCCCGGCCGGAGACCATTGGTCGGTCAACCCGACAAGTACCCCGCGTACCGCCCAGATGCAGATCAGCGCGACGAGTCCCGCGCCGATGCACGCGGGGATCACCGCGGCGAGCGGGCGTACCCGGCGACCACCGAGCAGTGGGATCCAGCGCGGCACGATCTCACCCCACGGGCGTACCAGCCCGAGCGTCATGAGCGCCGCCAGCTCGCTGACCACGCTGAGCGAGAGAATGTAGACCTTCTCCCCAGCGCCGAGGATCACCGGCTGGGCGATCCCGGTTGGAATCCCGGCCACCAGTGCCACCCGCCACAGTGATGAGGGGAGAACGACCAGAGGGACAGCGTGGGCAGCGCGGACGGCCCAGCGGGGCGGTGGAGGGATCACGAGCATGTCGCCCACGCTAGGGACCGCCGCGCGGACGGAGCCTCCCACTGCAGCGTGAGGCAGCTCCCCCGCATGGGTGATTCCCTATCCTTTAACCCGCGCTTTGAGGCGCTTCTGTGGAAGAGCGCCAGAGCGCCGGTCGCGCTGACGACGAAGGCGACGGCGCGGCGGGTGTTCTGGTGCCGGTGGACTGATCACGAGTTGATCGCCCGGTGGGCGAGGGTCCTGCGTGCATGCTGATCACGGACGAGGAATTGGCTCTCATAGCAGCGCAAGCAGGGAGTGCCAGGCGGTGAATGACGTCGGGTGACGGTTCGACGGGCGGGGGCTGGAAACGGAGCAAACGAACCTGGCCACGGTCACTGGGGTGGCACGACCGACCGGGAAACCGGCGAAGGCTCCAGGCCCTACCCCCAGGAGACGCCACCGCGCCGGCCCCGACAGGAGGACAGCGTCTGCTGAACTCCGTCCGTGCGGGTCAAGCGGCATGTTAATAGCCGTCTAGCGTTTTCAGCACAGCAGATCCGGGGGTACGGAGCAAGCTGCCCCAGATGGCCAGTTGAATAGATGGCCAAGGGACGCCATCCGTTCTATGGTTGCTCGTTGGATGCTCATCGACACCCAATATGGCATGGCGCCAGGCGGCATTCTTGGGCATTTTGAAAGCGGCCTTCGCGGATATAGTGGCACTATGTGCCATAGTGCGGCACGGCTCGACATAATGTCTGTCGACCATCCCGTCCAGGCACACCAGCACCCGTCATAGCCGGCCAGTCGGACGAAGCGGTTCATCAGCTTCAGGTACGTGGACGGTGGTGTCGTCGGTGATCGTCCGTACGCCGAGAGTCGAGCGGGCACGGCGAGGGTGATGATCCCCGGCCTGCCACTTGTAGATCCCGGTGGAGATCGGCGATCAGCCCGTCTACCAGGTGCTTCTTTATGTAACCGGTCGAATACCGGCATCGCGATCATGCTGTGACCAGGGCACTCGCCAGGAAGGCCGAAAAAGGATCAAGCTACCTGCGCTGCCATTCTGGCACTTCCGTCACGCAGGAAAGCTTCCCAACGCCGTTACCTGCGAATTCATCTCGCCCAGTCCCCCGAATGGTGCAAGTTGCGAAAAAAGGGGGTTGTGCGAACTGGAGTTGTCAAGCAGGCTGGTTGCCGTCCGGCGTCACCGGAGGGGGAATTCTTAGGGCGACGCACGGGGTACCGGCAAGTCCTTTAGGTGGCGCGACCACCTGCGCGCGTAAAGATCGTTTCTGCACGCCAAAGTTTCGGCCCGCCCATGAGTTCAATTTGGGCTGCGCACGATTCTATGACGAAAGAAGACCGATGCGGGACTACTCCAAGCAGGTGCTTTCCGGCGAAGGTGACAATGATTACGCACGCTATATGTGCACAGATGCGCTGCTCTCGCTACAACGCCGTCCCGACGAGGTGGTGCATCGCGACGAACTGCTGTTCCAGATCGTGCACCAGTCGACCGAGCTGTGGCTGAAGCTGGCCTGCGCCGAATTGCGCGAGGCGAGCGAACTGATCCGCAAGGGCGAGGTGGCGGCGGCCGCCCGGCTGCTCGACCGCTCGTCGTTGTGCGTGGAGCTGGTGACCGGCCAGCTCGAGATGATGCGCCACCTGTCCCCGTGGAGTTTTCAGACGATCCGCACCGTGCTGGGCCATGGGTCGGGGGCCGACTCGCCGGGCTGGCGTGGCGTGCAACGCCGCGGGAGGGAGATCGGACGGGCGTTCGCCGCGCTGGTGGACGAGCGCGGGCTGGATGTGGCCGAGCTCTATCGCAGCGGTCAGGACACGGCCGAGTTGCGCCTGGCCGAGGCGATGGTCGAATGGGATGAGCGGGTCTCGCTGTGGCGGGTGCGGCACTACAAGATCGCCACCCGGATCATCGGCCACGACGTGGTCGGCACCCAGGGAACGCCGGTGGACGTGCTGGCCAAACTGATCGCCTACCGCTTCTTCCCGGAGCTGTGGCAGGTGCGTACCGAGCTGACCCGTACCGGGCCGATGGGCGGCTACCACATGGGTGAGTCGGCATGAGCATGACCCCCGAAGCGTTCCGAGCTCTCTTCCCTGGTCAGCGGCGGCTCCGCCACCTGGCCAGTTGCAGCCTCGGCGCCCGTTCCATCGCCCTTGACGAGGCGATGGAACGGATGAGCGCTGACATGGCCGACCACGGCGCGCCGTGGGAGCTGTTCGAGGAGCAGGTGCGCCAGGCCCGCGAGCGCTTCGCGGCGCTCATCGGCGCCCGCCCCGACCAGGTCGCGGTCATGCCCAACGCCTCCGTCGGCGCCTATCAGGCGGTCTCCACCATGAACTGGCGGGCCCGGCCCAAGCTGATCACCACCGAGCGGGAGTTCCCTTCGGTCGCCCATGTGTGGCTGGCCCAGCGACCCAACGGCGCCGAGGTCGTCTACGCCCGCGACACCGACGACTACGCCGCGCTCATCGACGACCGCACCCGGCTGGTGTCGGCGCCGCTGGTCTGCTACCAGGACTCGGTGCGACTGCCGGTCGCCGAGCTGACCCGCGCCGCCCACGACGCGGGCGCGGAGGTGTTCGTCGACGCCTACCAGGCGGTCGGCGTGGAGCCCGTGGACGTGGGGGAACTGGGCTGCGACTACCTCGTGGCGGGCACGATGAAGTACCTGCTCGGGCTGCCGGGCATGGCCTTCCTGTACGCGCGCCGCCCCGACCGGACCGACCGCGACCCGCTGCTCACCGGCTGGTTCGGCCGCATCGACCCGTTCGCCTTCGACCCCAGGACGCTCGACTTCCCCGCCACGGCTGCCCGCTTCCAGACCGGCACGCCCGCGGTCCCGGCCGGTTACGCCGCCAACGCGGGCCTGCGCCTGCTCGGCGAAGTCGACCTCGCGCGAGTGCGCGAGCACGTGCGCGGCCTGACCGAGCTGGCCATCGACAACCTCCGCGCGCAAGGGGAGCGGGTACGCCACGTCCCCCCTGAGTGGCGCGGCGCCCACATCGGGCTGGCAAGCGACAACCCCATCGAACTGACGCGTCGCCTGGCCGAACGCGGCCTCGTGGTCAGCCCACGCGGCGACGTCGTACGGATCTCCTTCCACTACTACAGCGATGCAGAAGATGTGGCCGCACTGTGCGCGGCCCTTCATGAGCTGGGAGTTGCGAGTGCCCTTCACCAGAGAACGGCCTGAGACCACCTCGAATGCGATCGGCGACTGGCTCGGCGATCCGGACCCCACGTCCTTTCCCTACGAGCAAGTGCTGCGCGAGTATCACAGCGGCGGCAAGCACTTCGTCCCCGACGAGCTGCTGCGGCAGCTCGCGGACGTGCGCGTGCTGCTGCCCGGCCTGGCCAGGCCGTGGCCGCACGTCGAGACGCTCGCGTTCTTCCTCGACACCGCGCTGGACAAGGCCGACGGCCGCTACGACTACCGCAGCTACCTGGCGCTGCCGCTGCTGCGGCTGCCGAGCGTGCAGGACCCCGTGGAGCAGGACCTGTTCGCCCGCTCTCGCTGCGACCGGCTGACGGTGCAGTTGGTCACCGACGCGCTCGCCTTCGAATCGGCCGTCCTCGACGGCAGCACGGACTGGCTGCCGCGGATGCGGCCCGACCTCGACCTGGTGGTCAAGCGCTGCAAGCACGGTATGCGCGCGATCAAGCCCGCCCTGGCGCGCATGGCGCTGGACGGTGGCCTGGACGCCGCCGCGCCGCTCGAGCAGACCCGGCAGGCGTGCGAGGCGGTGCGCGCCGACATGGCGCTGGACGAGCGGCGCGTGCTGCGGCTGACCATGCTGCCGGTCGACACCGTTCACGACGAGCATGTCTTCCTTCGGGTCCTGCAGACGTTCGAGACCACCTTCGCGCTGCTGGCCGTGCAGTTGCGCGGCGCGATGGAGGCGTTGTCCGGGCGGGTGGTGGAGCGCGCGCTGCACTTTCTGGCTGGTTCGGAGGCGGCGCTGCGCGAGTCGGGGCCGCTGTTTTCGATGCTGGCGACCATGCAGGTGGAGTCGTTCCGCACCTTCCGCCAGTTCACCGAGGGCGCCAGCGCGATCCAGTCCCGCAACTACAAGATCGTCGAGTCGCTGTGCCGCGAGCCGGACGCCGAACGGCTCGACTCGCCCGCCTACTTGTCGGTGCCCGAGGTGCGCGGCACGATCCTCGCCGGGCAGCGCACCCTCGACGGCGCCTATCGGGAGGCGGTCGGCTCCGGCGACCTCAGCGAGGCCGATGCCGCACGGCTGGCCGACGGCATGAGGTCCTTCGCCCGCGCGCTGCTGCGCTGGCGCAACACCCACTACCGGCTGGCCGTCCGGATGCTGGGCGAAGCACCCGGCACCGGCTACACCGCCGGAACCCCCTACCTGAACGCCGTGCGGGAAATCGACGTCTTCCGCTCGGTGGACACCCCCTGGGAGATCGTGGAGTGCCGATGAACACGCCGATGAATGCTGTGGAAGCACCGGTCGGCATCGTCGGCGCCGGGCCGATCGGGCTGATCGCCGCGCTGCGGCTGGCGAGCCTCGGCGTGCCCTCCGTCGTGCTGGAGGCGCACCCCGAGCTGATCAAGCAGGGGTCCAAGGCCTGCCTGATCCAGGGTGACGTGCTGGAGATCCTGGACAAGGTGGGCTGCGCCCAGCCCATCCACGACGAGGGCGTCACCTGGACGATGGCCCGAACGTACGCGCAGAATCGGCAGATCAGGGCCGATGAGTACCCGCGCGGGCTGGCCTTCGGCCCGTTCTGCAACATTTCGCAGTACCGCATCGAGCAGGTGCTCACCGAGGCCGTGGAGGCCTCGCCGCTGTGCGATCTGCGCTGGGGCCACGCGGTCGTGGGCCTCTCCCAGGACACCGACGGCGTGACCGTCCGCGCCGAGACCGCCTCGGGTCCGGCGGAACTGCGGTTCTCCTACCTGGTCGCCGCCGACGGCGTACGCAGCAGGCTGCGTGAGGTCCTCGGCGTGGAGTGGACCGGCTACACCCACCGTGACCGTTTCCTCATCACCGACCTGCGCGCCAAGCTGCCGCTGGCCAAGGAGCGGCACTTCCATTACGACCCCTCCTTCAACCCTGGTCGTCAGCTCGTCATGCATCCGCAGCCCAACGACATCTGGCGAGTGGACTGGCAGTTGCCGCCGGACGCCGACATCGACGCCGAGCGTGCCGACGGCCGTTTCGACGAACGCGTCAGGAAGGTGATCGGCGACATCCCCTACGAGGTGGACTGGGTCAGCACCTACCACTTCCACCAGCGCGTGGTGGCGCGGATGCGGGTTGGGCGCGTGCTGCTCGCCGGCGACGCCGCCCACGCGCTTCCCCCGTACGGCTCACGCGGCATGAACAGCGGCATCCAGGACACCGATAACCTGGCATGGAAGCTGGCGTTAGTCCTGGCCGGACGGGCCGACGAGGAACTGCTGGAGACCTACCACCTGGAGCGGTACGCCGCGGCCAAGGAGAACCTGAGAGTCACCGAGGCCACCATCCGCTTCATGGTGCCGCCCAACCGGCTGCGCCGCTGGACACGCAGCACGCTGCTGCGCCTGTCACACTGGCTCGGCCTGGCCAGACGGCACGTCAACAGCGGCCAGATGGCCCGGCCGTACACCTATGACGACTCCCCCATCGTGCAGACGGGGCACCCGATGCTGGGCAGCTTCGCCCGCGACGGCCACCTCCACATGAACGGCGAGCGCACCCGGCTGCGCAAGCTGTTCGGCGCCGAGTTCGTCGTGTTGGTTTTCGCCGCGACCGTCGAGCGCGCCCGGGTGCTGGTCGAGGCGGCCAGGTCGCGGCCCTGGGAGGTGCCCGCCCGCATCGTGGCGGTGCTGTCAACCGACGAGTCGGCGCGAGCCCTCCCCGACGACCTTGAAGTCGCCCGCGCCGAGGACGGCGAGGTGTCGCAGGCCTACGGCGCCGACCGGGGCACCTGGTGGATCGTCCGGCCCGACGGCCACCTCAGCGCCTGCGGCGTCCGGGGCGAGGACGTGGCGCACGCGCTCAGCGCCGCCATCGGCTCACCCACCTCGGTGGACCGGCCTCTCAAGCAAGGGGTCCGCCTTTGACTCTTTCCCGGCGGACGGCCTCGACCGGCAGAGTCCCCTTCCCTCCCAGGGCTGAGGCCCGAAAGGAGTCCGGATGAACATCGCACCCGCGTACGCCTGGCAGAACGGCAAGCTCGTCCCGTGGGAGCAGTGCGTCGTGCACGCCCGCAGTCAGGGCGCCTTCTGGGGCGCCAACGTCTTCGAGGGCGTACGCGCGTACCTGGGCGATGACGGAGCCCTGCACGCCTTCCGCCTGGACGACCACCTGGCCCGGCTGCGGCGCTCGATGAAGAGCCTGCACATGCGGATCGACCACACCGACGCCGAGCTGGCCCACGCCTGTTCGACGGTGCTCGCCGCCAACGCGTTCGACTGCGACACGCACATCTGCGTCGTCGCCTACTTCGACGAGGGCCCGAACTTCGACCCCCTCGCCTACACCGACAGCACCGGCGTGCACGTCACCGCGATCCGCGCGCCGCGATCGCCCGGCTTCGAGCGCGGCGTGGCCGCCTCGATCTCCTCCTGGCGGCGCATCAGCGACGACTCCATGCCGCCGCGTATCAAGACCGGCGCCAACTACCACAACAGCCGGCTGGCCCAGCACGAGGCGGTGCGCGGCGGGTTCGGCACGACGCTGCTGCTCAACCAGCGCGGCACCGTCTCCGAGGCGCCGGGCTCGTGCGTGGTGATGGTGCGCGACGGCGAGCTGGTCACCCCACCCGGCACCAGCGGTGTGCTGGAGGGCATCACCGTGGCCACCGTCGCCAAGCTGGCCGAGCAGCACCTCGGGCTGACGCTGCGCCGCCGGGAGATCGACCGCACCGAGCTCTACATCGCCGACGAGATCTTCCTCTGCGGCACGCTGGCCGAGCTGCTGCCGGTCACCAGCGTCGACCGCCTGCCGGTGGGCACGGGCAAGCCGGGCCCGCTGACCCGCAGCCTGCAGGCGCACTACGACGACGTGGTCAGGGGCCGGACCGGACACCCGGAGTGGCGTACCGCGGCGCCAAAGGAGGTAGCGGCATGAGCAGCGGCGTCCTGGCAGGACTGGTGGCGGCGCTGGCGTCCGGCGCGGTCAAGGTGATCGACCTGACCGCGCCGCTGTCGGAGACGACCCCCATCATCGAGCTGCCGCCCGAGCGCGGGCAGCCGTGGCGCTTCGACCGCGAGGCGATCAGCAACTACGACGCGGCCGGTCCCACGGTGTACTGGAACAACATCAAGCTGTCGGAGCACACCGGGACGCACTTCGACGCGCCCGTGCACTGGCTGTCGGGCAAGGACCTGCACGACGTCTCCCAGGTGCCCGCGGGCCGGCTGGTCGGCCCGGCGGCGGTGCTCGACGCCCGCGCGCAGGTGGCCAACGATCCGGACTTCCTGCTGGAACGCGAGCACGTCGAAGCCTGGCAGGCCGAGCATGGGCCGCTGCCGGAGGACGGCTGGCTGCTGTATCGCACCGGCTGGGCCGAGCGCGCGCACGACCCGGTGGCCTTCCTCAACGACAAACACACGCCGGGGATCTCCATCGACTGCGCCCGCTGGCTGGCCGAGGAGACCCCGCTGGTCGGCGTGGGCGTGGAGACCGTGGGCACCGACGCGGGCCTGGCGGGCGAGTTCGAGCAGCCCTACCCGTGCCACTGGCACATGCACGGGGCCGGCAAGTACGGGCTGACCCAGCTCCACAACCTGGCGCTCTTGCCGCCGACCGGCAGCGTGCTGATCGCCGGGCCGCTGCCGATCGTGGGTGGTTCCGGTAGCCCCACCCGCGTCCTGGCGCTGGTGGAGCGGGAGGTGTGAGATCAGGCCCGGTTCAGCTGCTCGACCACGGTCCAGGAGATGTCGCCGATGGCCTCGAGCTGCTCCGGCGTCAGCAGGTCGATGAAGTGTCTGCGCACCGAGGCGACATGGCCGGGGGCGGCCTCCTGGATCGTGCGCAGCCCCTCGTCGGTCAGCACGATGACCGCGCCCCGCCCGTCGGAGGGGTGTTCCCGGCGGGTGACCAGGCCCCGCTGTTGCATGCGTGTCAGGTGATGCGACAGCCGGCTCTTGGACCACTTCATGTGCGCGGCCAGCTCGGTCAGCCTCATGCTGGCGCCGGGTGCCTCCGACAGGTTGGACAGCACGTCGTAGTCGGCCTCTGACAGGCCGGACTCACGCGCCAGGTCTCGGGCCACCTGGCGGTTGAGCAGCAGGAACATGCGCCGGTAGCCGAGCCATGCCCGAGCCTCGGCCGGGTCGAGCCATCGTACGTCGTCCGTCATGTCACCAGTGTAGTTGACACGTCACCATTCTCTTTCCTAGGGTTGTTGTCATATCAACATTGGTACGGCGGCACCGAACTTGAGGATCGTGACATCGGCGTCCCGCCCACCACTCCCCCCGAAACCGGAGGTACACGCGCATGGAAGTCGGCCTTAACATCTCGACCTCCGCCGCGCCCGGCGCCGACCCCGTGGCCGACGCCCGCAAGGCAGAAGAGCTCGGCTTTGATTTCGTCTCGGCCTCCGACCATCCGTGCACCACACACGCCAGCTACGAGACCTGGACGATGCTCTCCTGGATCGCCGCGGCCACCACCCGGATCAAGGTCGCCACCCGGGTACTCGGCGTGCCGTATCGCAACGTCGCCATGGTCGCCAAAATGGCCGAGACCTTCGACCGCCTGTCCGGCGGTCGGCTCATCCTCGGCCTCGGCGGCGGCTACTCCGACGAGGAGTTCCGCGCCTTCGGCATGCGCGTGCCCACCGCCCGCGAGAAGGTGGACGGTCTGGCCGAGGCCATCCAGATCACCCGCGGTTTGTGGTCGGAGCGGTCGTTCACGTTCAAGGGCCGCCACCACCACACCGAGGAGGCCCCGCTCGAACCCAAACCCGGTCGGCGCATCCCCATTTGGCTCGGCACCTTCGGCCCCCGCGCGCTGGCCGTCACCGGCCGCCTGGCGGACGGCTGGATCCCCTCGTACAGCTTCGCCGGCCCCGAAGAGGTCAAGGCGATGCGCGAGCGCGTGCTGGCCGCCGCGCACGCCGCCGGCCGCGCGCCCGAGGAGATCACCTGCGCCTACAACATCGCCATCCGCGTCGACGAGAAGGCCAAGCCGGACGCCGGCACACTCGCCGGCTCGACCGCCTTCCTCAGCGACGCCCTGCGGGGCTTCCGGGACCTCGGCTTCACGGTCTTCAACCTCATGCCGGTCGGCGACGGACTGGACGAGCAGGTCGAGCGCCTGGCCCGCGAGGTCGTCCCTGCCCTGCGCTGACGGGACGGCAGCACAGCGAGACATCAAGGAATATCCAAGGGCCCGACCTGGCCCTGCAGCCGTTCCTGTCAGGGGGTCACCGTGATTCATGCGATCCAGAAACAGTTGCCCCGAAATCCAGCGGCGCGCGCTCTAGCCCTGGCATCGCTGGTGGACTGGATGGGCACCGGGGTGTGGCTCACCACCTCCGTTCTCTTCTTGGTCCAAACCGTCGGCCTGAGCTCGGCCGATATCGGCATCGGGCTGGGGATCGCCGGGGTCCTCGGCATGCTGGCGGTGATACCGGTCGCCGACCTGACGCGGCGATGGCCGGCGGGACGGGTCGCGGTCCTGCTCCAGGTCGCACGGGGTCTCGCCTTCCTCTCCTACCTGGCCGTCGTCGACGCGCGCACGTTCTTCGTCGCGGCCGCGCTGGTCGGGATCGCCGATCGGCCGACAATCACGGTGAACCAGATCGTCGTGGCGCGGGTGGTCCCCGACGCGGAGCGCAGCGCCGCCATGGCGGCCGCCCACGTGGCGCAGAACGTGGGGATCTCGGTCGGCGCGCTGCTCGGGACGCTGGCGCTGTTGCGGACCGACCGGAGCGTCTTCGTGGCCGTGGTCCTGATCAACGCGGCTACCTACTTCCTCGCCGCCTGGGTGATGGCCAGAACGGTCTGGAGTCCCGAGGCGGAGGCCGCGCCCGTACCCGCGCGTGCCGGGACTGTCAGGACATTGCTCGCCGTCCTGCGGGACTGGCGCTTCACGGTTCTCACCGTCGGCAATGGACTGCTGGCGCTGCACGTTCCGCTGCTCACGGTGGCGACACCGCTGTGGCTGGCCCAGGCGACCGACGTGCCGCTGGCGGCCATGGGCGCGCTGCTGATCGTGAACACCGCACTGGTGGTGCTGTTCCAGATGCCGCTGGCCCGCCCGGTACGGTCGGTGACCGACGGGGTTCGGGCAGCCTGGATCTCGGCGGGCTTTCTGATCGCGTGCTGCGTGGCACTGGCGCTCTCCCCCTTACCCTCCGTCCCCGTGGCGGTCGGCCTGTTCGTGGTCGCCGTCGCACTGCAGACCATGGGCGAAATCCAGCAGAACGCGGCGGGCTGGGCACTGTCCTTCAACCGCTCGCCGACCGACCATCGGCAGTCCACTTATCTGGGGCTCTTCGGAACCGGCCAGACGGTGGTGACCCTGCTCGGCCCAACCCTGCTGACCTTCCTGATCGCCTTTCTCGGCGCTGTCAGCTTCGCGGCGGCCGCGGCGCTGTTCCTGGTGGGAGCGTTGTGCGTGACCATCGGAGCGGCCGGATCCGCCGTCGTGGAATCCTACTCACCAGGACGGTGACACTGTGGCCAGACCCTCGATTCTGTATGTGATCCCGGCTATGGGCGGCCCCGCGCCCGAGTACGCCCTGCCTCGCCTGCATCGGTGCGGCGACGTGCACGCGCTGCTCTGGGCCCCGCCCACCGCGGCCCACGAGCAACAGCTACGGCAATGGTGCCAGTCGGTACGGGTGCTCGACCAGGACGCCAAGATGCCGGACGACATTGTGGCCGCCGCCCGGTCGGTGCAAGCCCACGCCGTCGTGGCGTTCAGCGAGTTCGCGATCGCAGCGGTGGCGGAGGCCTGCCGGGAGCTGGGACTGCACGGCCCCGGACCCAACATCACCTACTCGCGCGACAAGGTGGCCATGCGACAGGCGTGGCGCACGAAGGGCCTGCCCGTCCCCGACTTCGTACCAGTACGGACGCTGGACGACCTCGAACGCGCCGACGGCGTCCTGCGCCGCCCGTTCCTGCTCAAGCCGTCCTGGATGGCAGGCTCGCAGGGGCAGGTGATCGTCGACGCCGACACCGAGATCGCCGACGTCTGGCGGCGGGCGACCGCCGACATCGCGAACACGGACCGGCTCGGCCTGCACGACTTCCTCCCGGCGGGTCGCGGCGCCCAGTTCATCGCCGAGAATCTTATCGAGGCCAGCACGCAGTCCTGGTACGAGACCGACGGCTTCGGCGACTACGTCAGCGTCGAAGGTCTCGTCGTCGCCGGCCGCTATCACCCGCTCTGCATCACGGCCCGGCTGCCCACCATCCCGCCGTTCGTGGAGCTGAGCTTCCACCAGCCCACGGTCCTGGCCCCCGACCTGCAGCGGCACATCGAGGACCACGTACGGGCCGGGGTGGACTGCCTCGGTCTGGAGTACTCGGCCACGCACACCGAGATCAAGCTGCAACGCGACCAGGGCCTGTGTCTGCTGGAGAACAACGCGCGCCTGCCAGGCGCCATGATTCCCCGGCTTGTGGAGGAGTCCTTCGGGCTGAACATGATCGAGCTGCACGTGCGCTCGCTGCTCGACGACGACCTCGAACTGCCTGACCGGCTTCTCACCGAGAGCCCTCGACCAGGCGCCGTGGCCATGCTCATGCTGCTGCCCACCGATTCGCGCGGCCGGCCCTGGCAGACGCGGCCGACCTTCCGGCCTGAGCTCGTGGACTGGTCGCGTCTGGTCTCCCCCGGGACTCAGGTTGAGATCGTGTCCGGTCTCACCCGCCCGTCCGGCTCGCCCATCCCGACGTTCTCACCCAGCGGCGGAACGCGGAACTATCTCGGCACAGTGTTCCTACGCGCGTCAGACCCGATCACATTGCGGGACGACTGCTATCGGATAACGGACGGATTCGAGTCAGAGCTACAGCGTCATTCGTAGTTCGAGTGCCGGAGGAGGCGCGGCTCTTATCTGGGGTTGTCAAGCGAATCTGCTGGTCAGTTGACAACCCCAGATAACGATCGCTCCCGCTCAGCTGAGCGTCAGGTCCGGGGAGTACAGGTCGATCCACAGGGCGAGGTTGAGGGCCATCTCCAGGCTACGTCGGGACGCCTGGCTGATCTGGGGTACGTCGGTGCTGGCGGCGCGGGCGAGCCGTTCGCGGCTGACCAGGTCGAACACCCGGTGCGAGGGGGTACTCAGGAGGTCCTTGACCTGGTTCTGCAGTGCTACGGCGTATGCGGGGTCTTGGGTGGAGGGGTAGGGGCTCTTGACCCTCTCGTACACCGACCGAGGTAGCAGGTCGGCGGTGGCCTCGCGCAGCAGGCTCTTTTCCCGTCCGTCGAACGACTTCAGCTCCCAGGGTGCGTTGTAGACGTACTCCACCAGCCTGTGGTCGCAGAACGGCACGCGGACTTCCAGTCCGACCGCCATGCTCATGCGGTCTTTGCGATCCAGCAGGATGCGGACGAAGCGGGTGAGGTGAAGGTGGCTGATCTGCCGCATCCGGTACTCGAAGTCGTTTTCGCCGTCGAGGCGTTGGATCCCGGCCACCGCCTGGCGGTAGCTGTCCTGTACGTAGCTGCCGAGGTCGAGGGCCTTGGTGAAGTCCTTGTTGAGGACGTGGTCGTCGTCGCCGAAGTGCTGTCGGAAGCGCACCAGCCAGGGGAAGGTGTCGGCGGCCCGGGCTGCGGGGTCGAAGAACTGCTGGTAGCCGCCGAACACCTCGTCGGCCGACTCTCCCGACAGGGCTACCGTCGAGCGCTGCCTGATGGCCTTGAACAGCAGATACAGGGAGGCGTCCATGTCGCCCATGGCGATGGGGAGGTCCCTGGCCTGGATCACGCGGACCCGTACCTCGGGGTCGGCAAGTTGGTCGGAGTTGAGCACGATGTCTTGATGCTCGGTCGCGGAGTTGCTGGCCACGTCGTGGACGTAGGGACCGTCCGGGGTCGCGCGTAGGTCGTCGGGGATGAAGTTCTCGCTCTGGCCGGCGAAGTCGACGGCGAAGCTGCGGATCTTCTCCCCGGCCGCGGCGAGTTGGCGGGCGGCCAGGGCGGTCATGGCCGAGGAGTCCAAGCCGCCGGAGAGCAGGGTGCAGCGCGGTACGTCCGCGACGAGCTGGCGGCGGATGATGTCCTCCAGCAGCTCCCGCACCCGGGTGATGGAGCCGGCCCTGTCATCGGGGTGCGGCCGGGTCTGCAGCGACCAATAGACGCGGCTGCGGATGCCCTGCGGGCTGATGGTGACCACCGTGCCCGGCTCGACCTCACGCATTCCCTGCCAGATGGCATGGCCGGGGGCCTTGACGAACGCGAACGTCTCCCGCAGGCCGTCCAGCGTCACGGTGCGCGAGGCGAGGGGGTTGGCGAGGATCGCCTTGGGCTCGGAACCGAACAGCACCCCGTCGGGGGTGGGGTGGTAGTAGAGAGGTTTGATGCCCATCCGGTCACGGACCATGACGAGCTTGTGCTGGCGGGCGTCCCAGATGGCGAAGGCGTACATGCCGTTGAGCCGCTCGGCGACGGCCTCGCCCCACTCCAGGTAGCCGTGCAGCACCACCTCGGTGTCGGAGTCGGTGGTGAAGTGGTGGCCTCGGGAGGTGAGTTGCTCACGCAGCTGCGTGAAGTTGTAGACCTCGCCGGAGTAGACCATGACCACCGTCTTGCCCGCGTCGTGGACGCTCATGGGCTGCCGGCCGCCGGGCAGGTCGATGACGGCCAGTCGTCGATGGCCGAGTGCGGCGTGGTCCTGGATCCAGGTGCCGCTGTCGTCCGGGCCGCGGCAGGCCATTGTCTGCGTCATCGCGTCCACGGTCGCCTGCTCGGCGCGCAGATCCCGCTGATAAGAGATCCATCCCGCAATACCGCACACGGTCTTCCTCCGTTTCGGTTGCTGGTATGCCGTCGGCACGGTCAACTGCCGAGCCGCCGACAGAGATAATCGACGGGCAACGGCTCGGAAGTACGTTGGATCCGCTCTGCGGCGGTGCCGTTGAGAACGGTACGACGAACCGCCGAACCGCGTCTGAGCTGGGATTGTTTCAGCCTCGGCCCCTTGGGTGCAGTGCGGCGGGCGCTGGGCTGGGTTTTGCTGGCTGGTCGAGGATGCGGATGACCGCGTTGGGGCACAGGCCTGCGGCGCGGCGGGCGCGGTCGTGGTCGATGTGGATCTTCATGACGTGATCACCTGTCCCACGTGAGGGGAAGGGCGTGAACGCCGTAGATGAACATGTCGTCGCGCATCGGGACCTGCTCCGGCGGTACGGCCAGGCGAAGGGTGGGGAAGCGCCGGAGCAGGGCGGGGAAGGCGATGTGCATCTCGACGCGGGCCAGTTGCTGGCCTAGGCACTGGTGAACGCCGTGTCCGAAGGAGACGTGCTGCGAGGGTTCGCGGGTCAGGTCGAGCTCGTCGGGGTGGGCGAAGTGGTCGGGGTCGCGGTTGGCGGCGGCCAGGGCGAGCACGACGGTCTGTCCGGCCCGGATGTGCTGGCCGCCGATCTCGACGTCCTGGCGGGCGACCCTGACGGGGCCGAATTGCAGGATGCTCAGGTAGCGCAGGAGTTCCTCGACCGCGTGTTCGATGCCCTCGGGGTGCTCGCGCAGAGCATGTAGCTGGTCGGGGTGGCGCAGCAGGACGTAGGTGCCCAAGGCCAGCATGTTGGCGGTCGTCTCGTGTCCGGCGACCAGCAGCAACAGGCCGATGCCGGCCAGTTCCTCGTCGGTCAGCGCCGTGCGTGGGTCCTGTGCTGCTTGGATCAGGGTGCTGAGCAGGGCGTCGTCGGGGTGCTCGCGTTTGGTGGCGACCAGGTCGCGCATGTATTGCCGCAGCGCCTGGCGGGCTTGCCTCGCTTCGTCCTCGGGGATGTCGATCTTGAGGAGGGTGGCGGTGCGCTGCTGGAAGCCGTCCCGGTCGGCGTAGGGCACGCCGAGCAGCTCGCAGATCACCAGCGAGGGGATCGGCCGGGCGAAGGCCGGCACGAGGTCCACTGTGGGGCCGGCCTTGTGCATGGCGTCGAGGTGGTCGGCGACGATCTGCTCGATCCTCGGGGCCAGGGCGCGCATCTGGCGCACGGTGAAGTAGCGGGTGAGCATGCGCCGGTAGTGGGTGTGTTGCGGGGGGTCCATGTTCAGCAGCATCCCGGGGCGGTCCTCGGGGCGGAACGGGTTGCGGCGCACCGGGGAGGATGCCCTTTCGCGGTCGGAGCTGAACCGGTCGTCGGCCAGCACCGCACGGACGTCCTTGTGCCGGGTCAGCAGCCAGCCCACGGTGCCGTCGGGGAAGGCCAGAGGCGCGATCGGCCGCCGTTGTTGCAGGCTCTGGTACTGCGAGGGCGGATCGAACGGGCAGCTGCGCTGCGTGGGCAAGGTCACGGTGAGGGACTGGGCTGCGTTCATGGGACGGCTCCCCCTTCATCCGATGGTGGTGCTCACAGCCCCATAGTACGCCTCCGTACTATACGCACAATGCCGGAGTCATCACCTTCCGTGTTCATGTGGGCTGGCGAGCAGAGGAGCCAGCGCCCGGTCCACGACCCGGTCGACGAGCCTGCGGTCGGGTTCTGCGCCTTCGATCAGCACCTGCATCAGCACCAGCGACAACGGCATCTCCAACAGCAGGTCCGCATCAACGCCGTCGGGGATCTGCCCGCGCTGACGTGCTCGGGCAAGCATCGCCTGGGCGGCCTGGCGGAGCGGACGGCGCAGCCGCTCGCGGCGTAGGCGGGCGAGCTCGGCGTCGGTTCTGCTGCCCTCCAGCAGCGCGATCGCCAGTCCGCGGTCGAGGTGCGTCCAGCCGGCCAGCCACGAGATGAGCAGGTGTCGCAGGTCTTCGACGAGGCAACCGGTGTCGTGGTCGGTGATGTGTGGCCGGTGCTGTTCCAGGGCGGCCACCGCCAGGCGGGCCTTGGACGGCCAGCGCTGATAGAGCGTGGCCTTGCTGGCCCGGGCGCGCTGCGCGACCATGTCCATGGTCAACCGTTCATAGCCCACCTCGGCGAGCAGCTCCAGGACGGCATCCAGTACCTCCCGGCGTCGATCGGGATTGCTCAGCGGAACCTTGCGCGGCCCGCGCGTTTCCCGCAGCGCGGAAGCCGCATCACCGCTCGACATCACGCTCGTCCCTCCTGCATGCGATCCGCGCCGCCGACGCGTTGCATGCACCGTAGCCCTTCGCCTACCCGCCGTATACCGCCAAGCTACTGCCGTTTCAAAGAGAGGCGGGCGTGCTCGGCCTCGAGCTCGCCCGGCCGGCGTCGCGGGACCACACGAGGAACTGGCACCAGCCGATCCCGTCAACTTCCTTCAGGCCGTCTCAAGAACGGCCCGCATGGCGGCCGAAGGAACCCCGTTCAGCAGGCAGTCAGGGTGTTGCGCCACACCTCGTCCAGGGCCATCTGGATCGCCCCGGTGAGCACAGCGCCTTCGGCCAACTCCGACAATTCCACGCTTGGCGGGGTGAGGGTCAGGCCTTCGAGGCGCCGTGCGATCGCATCCAGCAAGACCGCGCCAGCTCGGGCGATGCCACCCCCGATCACTATCGCGTGCGGGGACAGCACAAGGACAACGGGCGCGATCGCCTCGGCGAAGACCGCGGCGACCCGGTCGACGACCTCGGCGGCGATCGGGTCACCACCGGCGGCCGCCGCGAAGACGGCAGCCGCGTCCGTCGCACGGGCGAGCCTGGACTCCGGATGCTCTGCGGCGCAGCGGCGGGCGAGATCGACGATCGCCTCGGCGCCGATCGCGCGCTCCAACGGCCCACGACCATCCCCGGCCGCGTCGGGAAGGTGACCGATGGGACGGATGAAGCCGATCTCACCGGCCTGGCCAGCGCCCCGATGCAGCTGCCCATCGATGACGACACCGGCTCCGAGCCGCTCGCCCCACTGAACCGCGAGCAGGGTGCCCGCGCCGGTGCGTTGGTGGGCGGCCGCCAGCGCAGCCAGGTTCGCGTCGTTCTCCACCGTGACCGCACACCTGAAATGAGCCCGCAGGTGGCCGGCGAGGTCGATCTCCGACCAGCCCGGCACACTGGGGGCGAACAGCACCCGGCCGGTGGTCACCTCGACGATGCCCGGGGTCGCCGCGGTGACCGCCGTGATGTGCTCGGCGGCCAGGTCGGCCATCGCCAGAGCCTCACCCGTCACCTCATCGACCGCCTCGAGCAGGTGCCGGGCGCCGCGACGACTGATCGGCCGACGGATCACAGCAAGGCGCTCACCGGCCAGGTCGGCGATCCCCGCCGTCACGGTGTGCGGGCCGACGTCCAGGCCGAGCACGGGAGCCGCCCGGCCGTTCAGTGAGAACCGCGTCGCCGGTCTGCCCACCGCGGCCGACCGCGGTGCGTGCTGCCGCAGCCAGCCGGCGGCCAGCAGATCCTCCACAGCCTGGGCGACCGTCGGGCGGGTGAGCTCGGTCAGCTGGGTGAGTTCAGCCAACCGCACCTGCTCGGGCGCGCGCCGTCGGACTGCGTCGAGCACCGCGGCCCGGTTCATCCTCCGCAGCACCGGCGTACCCGCTGGCCGTTCCTCCTTCATCCGAGCCCCTCGTGCTGTCCGATTCATCAACAGCCATCGCGAGATCTTGACCGCCTGGCCGCCTGCGCTGAGTATGTTTCGCAGAGATCTTACGAAAGGTCTTTACATAATAGGCCCCTTACTCGCCCCCTCGGAGGTGGCCGCCCCATGACCCGTTCCCGCGAGCCGCAAAGCCCCGCCACCCTCTTACCACGACGATGGCGACCGCGCCTGACGGCGCTCGCCGTCCTGCTCACGATGCTCGCTGCCCCGTTCGTCTCCCAACCCAGGGCGGCGGCCGACACGCCCCCACCGTCGGCACCTCCCCGGCTCGACAGCCCAGCCGCGCAGGCCCTGGAGCGGTTGATCGGGACATCGCGCGCCAAGCAGGTCACCCTGCGCGCGATCGACAAGGGCGCGGGCAAAGACCGGTTCCAGGTGTACGCCGACAATGGCCGTCTCGTCGTCGCCGGCACGACGCCCGCGGTTCAGCTGACCGGCTTCGGTTACTACCTGCGCCAGGTGGCGCACGCTGACATTTCGATCAACGGTTCCCAGGTCGACCTGCCCAAGCACCTCCCACAACCCGCGGCACCCATCGCCAAGGACTCCTCAGTGGATCACCGCTTCGCCCTCAACGACACCAACCAGGGCTACGCGGGTGCGTATCTGAGCTGGCCGGAGTGGCAGCGGCGGATCGATGTCCTCGCGCTGCACGGCATCAACGAGGTGCTCGTCTACGAGGGCCAGGAGGCGGTCTATCAGCGAACCTTCATGGAGTTCGGCTACTCCGACCAGCAGATGCGCGAGTGGATCCCGCAGCCGGGCCACCAGTCCTGGTGGCTGCTGCAGAACATGTGCTGCACCGACAGCCCGATCTCCCAGCAACTCATCGATCAACGGGTCGACCTCGGCCGCAAGATGGCTGACCGCCTCCGTTCGTTGGGCATGGTCCCCGTGCTGCCCGGCTACTTCGGCACCGTGCCGACCGACTTCAAGGCCCGCAATCCGGGCGCCAACACGGTCCCGCAGGGCACCTGGAACCAGCTCGAACGCCCACACTGGCTCGACCCGACAGATCCCGTCTTCGAGCGCGTAGCAGCCACGTTCTACCAGGTGCAGACCGAACTGTTCGGCTCCAGCACGATGTACAAGATGGACCTGCTGCACGAGGGTGGCACAGCCGGCACGGTCAACGTGGCGCAGGCGTCACAAGCGGTGCAGCGGGCGTTGAACACCGCCCATCCCGGGGCGCTGTGGACGATCCTGGGCTGGCAGAGCAACCCTCTGCCAGCGACGCTTCAGGCCATCGACCGCACCAAGATGTTCATCGTCGACGGCGTCAGCGAGGAATCCGGCACCACCGACCGGGACAAGGACTTCTTCGGCACCGGGTACGCGTTCGGCACCATCTGGAACTTCGGCGGCCATGTCAACCTCGGCGCCAGGCTGACGCTGTGGAACGAAAAGTTCCACGCCTGGCGCGGCAAGCCCGGCACGGCGATGAACGGCATCGCACTGATGCCCGAGGCCATCGACAACAACCCGGCCGCGGTCGCGTTCTTCACCGACATGCCGTGGCAGGACGGCCCGGTCGACATGCGGCAGTGGTTCGACGACTACGCCACCGCCCGGTACGGCGACGACGATCCACACGCCAAGGCCGCATGGCGGATCCTCCTCGACACCGTCTACAGCTGGCCCGCCGGCGCCGACACCCGGCACGTGACCGGCCTGTACGACGATGAGCCCGGCCTGGCGAACACCGGCTACCCGCTGCAGTACGACATCGCCACCTTCGACAAGGCGCTCGACGAGCTGCTCCAGATCGACCGGCGCCTGCGCCGTTCGGGCGCCTACCGCTACGACCTTGTCGACGTCGCACGGCAGGTGCTGGCCAACCACAGCCGGCTGGAGCTGCCCAAGATCCGCGCCGCCTACCGCGCCAAAGATTTCACACGCTTCGAGCGCCTCACCGGTCAGTGGCTGGACCATATGCGGCTGATGGATCGGCTGCTCGGCACCGATGAGCACTTCCTGCTCGGGGTGTGGCAGAAGGAAGCCCGCCGGCAGGCCGCTACCCCGGCCGAAGCAGCGACCCTGGACTTCAACCTCAGGTCGCTGGTCACGCTCTGGGCCACCGGCGCCCGTCTGCAGGACTACGCCCGCAGGGAGATGAACGGCCTTGTGGGGCAGTACTACGCCAAGCGGTGGCAGATGTTCTTCGACAGCCTGAAGACCGCGCTGCGCTCGGGCAAGGAGTACCCCGAGCCGATCGACTGGCCGGCCGTAGCCCAGGGCTGGGCCAGGTCCGGCACCGAGCTGGCCTCCGAGCCACGCGGCGACTCCTACCTCGAAGCGAGCCGGGTGGCCGCACTGCCGGACGGCGCGGTGACCATCGAGGTCGACCGCAAGGGCGTCAAGCCAGGCGGGACGGTACAGGTCACCGCCGTGTTCACCAACGACAACACGCTGCGGCCCACCGGCAAGGTCACGCTCCGGCTCGATGCCCCAGACGGATACCAGGTGCAGGCGACCTCCCCGACCCGCTCCGACCACATCGCCCCGCGCGACGAACTCACCACGACGTGGACCGTGACCGTTCCCGCCGCCGAGGCCCCGGGCGGTACTCCGGCGCTTGACGTCACCGCCTCCTGGCGATCTGACGACGTCGCTCAGCAGGACATCGCCTCGACGCGCCTGTTGATCGCCGGAGCCGTGCCCGCGTCGTACCAGACGATGAGCAACACACAGGCCGAGTTCGCCACCACCGGTGACGGGATCGCGATCGCGGCGGGTGGTGCGGACCTGTGGCGAGAGACCAACGAGTTGGCCACTGCCTACCGCAGGGACGCCCTGGCCGACGGTCAGCGGCTCGCGAGCACGGTGCTGAGGCAGGACGGCTCGTCGGAGTTCACCCGGGCCGGGCTGGTGGTGAGCGACGACCTGGCCACCCCCGGGTCCACCGGCTACGCGAACATCGCCATCACTCCCGGCCACGGCTGCGTGTTCAGCTGGGATTCCGACGGCAACGGGCAGCTCGACTCATACGCCGAAGTGGGCGGGTTCACGCCACCCGTGCAGGTGCGCATCGGCAGGTCCGGCGACCGGCTCACCGGCTCTTGCAGCAGCGACGGCAAGAACTGGGCGCTGATCGGGTCGGCCCGCGTCCCGGGCGCCGGCGTCACGCTCGACGTCGGCCTGTTCGTCAGCGCGTCCAACCGGTACACGGGCCAGCAGGCAATCGCCATACTGACCGATCCTGCATCGACCCCGTCGACCGCACGCGACGGCGCGGGGGACACGCTGCAAAGCCTCCGCAAGCCGGTCACAGCGCTGAGCTGGGAGCCGAGCCGGGGCCCCGAGCACGCGAACGACGGCAACCGGGCCAACTCGCCGTACTTCGCCGGCCAGATGACCTGGGACACCACCTGGTGGCAGGTCGACCTGGGAACGGTCAACGACATCTCACGCGTCAATGTGCGCAACTATGTCGGGGGTGGGCGCTACTACGAGTACCGGCTGGAGGGCAGCCTCGACGGCGTCACCTGGTACACCCTCGGCGGTCGCCGTGGCCCCCGGGCCGCGACCGACGCCGGAGACACCATGACCACTGAGGCGAAGACCCGGTACGTCCGGGTGATCGGCACACACAACACCGCCAACCTGTCGTTCCACCTCACTGAGGTCAGCGTGTACGGCACGCCGGCGCAATGACCGGAGTCAAGATCGGCGCTGCCATGCGGTGACCAGCCGCCGGCCAAGCCCTGGCCAAGGACGGATGAGAGGCAGCGCGCGGTTGAGCGAACCCCGGCTCTCCGGCACTGTGCCCGGGATGGCAATGTCACGGTAAAGGTCGCCCGGATCCGCGAGAAGTGGACCGGGCCCGCCAGAACTGAGCCGCCATCGACACGTCCTACGCACAGCTCGCCGATGCCGCGCAGCGGGTCTTCTGCCGGCCGCCGCCTGGGCGGCGGCCGGCAGGTCGTGGGGGCCCTGCTCGCGGTCGGCGAGGGCCAGCACGGTCTTGGCAGAGGCGACACACGTCACCGCTAGGTCGGTTCTGACCTGGGATTACTGGGGTTTGGCTGACCGGTGTTGATCTTTGCTGGAAAGGTTCGTATCGGTTCCGGTACTTGGCGGGGTTGGCGACGCGGTTCTTCCCGGGTGATCAGGTCGAGCCGTTACGGTCGTTCCAGGACATCGGCCGGATGAGCTGATCCGGTTCTTCGCGCTAACCCGGGCGGTCACTCCCAATCTGAGGCCGGTTGGAGGACACGATCACCTCGTAGGGCCGGAGGAGATCCGGCGAGCGACCTCGGCCGAGGTCGTGACCGGGACCACCTGGAAGGCGATCAGGTCGCGCCAACGCTCGATCCAGGTGTCGAGCAGCGCAGGGTCTTCGGCCTCCATGAGCTGGTAGCAGGTGTCGAAGTGGCCGTCATCAGCGATCCAGCTGTCGACATAGCGGAGCCCGTTCGGCAGCATGCGGCCTGACACAGCCACTCGCTCGTAGACCGGCCCAGGGCCGTGGGTGAAAGTCTCGATCACCATGTAGCGCATGTCGGGACCGCCTCGCTACCGCTCGGAGCCGGTGTCGGTGGCCGTGTCGGCGTCCACGGCTGCGGGCCAGACCAGCGCTTGCGCGACGATGACCTTCTCGCTGTCGTACGCCAGGGCTGGTCCCTCGTGCAGCCGGTATCCCAGGGCCAGCGCCTCGCTGACGCGCAGGCAGTAGCTCGCGTCGTCGGGGCCGGTCAGGACGCGGTAGATCGGCAGGCTGTTCGGCGGCTGGCTCATGTGCGGGCGCCTTTCAGGGTGACTAGTTGACAACATTTGATTGAGTAGGTTCCAGGGGTATGTCTGAAGCGTGGCGCATGCGGTGGTGTAGATCCAGTTAGTGTTTCTTGGCCGAACGCAAAGGATTCCTTCGGTGTTGGACGTCCGACGGCTCCGGCTCTTGCGCGAGCTGGCGGTCCACCAGACCGTCGCCGCGACCGCGCAGGCTCTGCACCTGACCGGCCCGGCCGTGTCGCAGCAATTGGCGGCGCTGGCGCGGGAGGCGGGGGTGCCGCTGCTGGAGAAGGAGGGCCGGACCCTGCGGCTCACTGCAGCCGGGCGTCGGCTGGTGGAGCACGCCGAGGTGATTCTGGGCAGTCTCGCGGCCGTCGACGCCGACGTGGCGGCCTGGCGGTCTGGTCATACCGGCACCGTCACCGTGGCCGTGTTCCCATCTGCGGGGCGGGTGCTCCTACCGAGACTCTGGGCCCGGCTGCAAGCCGACCCTGACTTCCCGCAGCAGCTGCGCATCGTGGAGGGCGAGCCGGAGGCAGCCCTGGAGGTCCTCCGCAGTGGCCGGGCCGATGTCGCGGTCGTCTATTCCTATACGCTGGCGCCGCCCGAGGTCCCGGACGGTTGCGCGATCACACGCCTCGCCGACGACCCCGTGGTGCTGGCCCTGCACCCCGACGAGGCCGCCCGCCGTGGCCTGGCTCAGGACCGGCCTGTCGACCTGCGCGACCTGCACGACGCCCAGTGGCTGCTGCCCAGTCCGCCGGCCACCTGCCACGAATTGATCCGCCAGGCGTGCGGGGCAGCAGGATTCGTCCCCGACCCACTCGCGGTCGCCACCGACGCCGCCTGTGGGCCGGCAGGGGCGAGCGCGGCGCCAATCTCTGAGTGCCCCTGAAGACACTGGCTACGGCAGGCGGGTGTGTTCGGCTCGGCTGGCGGCGATGCGCTGTGCGGCGAGCCCGCGGGCCCGCTCGGTGTCGTGCTTGGTGAGCCGGGCGAGGATCGTCGCGAGCGGCCTGACCTCCCCGTACCCACCCCAGTGGCCCTCAGGGATCTCGGTGGGGAACACCCAGATCCGGCCGGCATCGCGCGGCCAGGCACCGTTCTCGGCCTCCAGGATCGCCTCGGTGACGTCAGCGATGACGCCCGCCCGCGTCTTCTCGTCGAGCTGCCCCTCAGGGACAGACGGGACGACCTTGTAGTGCGGCGCGTTCGCGGGCGATCCGCCAACGTAGACGGCGACCGGCCGGTGCAGGAAGACCCAGGAGACGGACCGGGTCACCGGGTCGGCGGGGTCGAATCCCTCGTAGCGGATCAGAATCTCGGTGATTTGGTTCAGCAGTGCTGCCTCGGCATCGGGCTGGAGCGCACCGTCGGGGATGTACACGTCGAGCATGGGCATGGCCGCCTCCTCGGTTTATTTCTTCAACTCAGCGCCCGGAGCCTAAGGAGGCTGAGTAGAAATTGTCAACCCAGATCGGTACGATCAGCCCGTGGAGATTCAGCGGATCGACCCCGTGAACTGTTCGGTGGCCCGCGCCCTCGCGATGGTGGGTGAACGCTGGTCGCTGCTGATCGTGCGCGAGGCACTGGACGGAGCACGCCGGTTCGGGGAGTTCCGGGCCCGCCTCGGCATAGCGAGCAACCTTCTGGCCACCCGGCTCGACACCCTCGTGGCGGCCGGAGTGATGCGACGCGTCCCCTACCAGGAACCCGGCGACCGGCAGCGCTTCGAATACCACCTCACTGAACAGGGCCAGGACCTGCGGCCCACGCTGGTTGCCCTACTGGAGTGGGGCGACAAGTATCTCGCCGACCCGCAGGGGCCGTCGGTCATCGTCCGGCACCGCCCCGCCGACGATGACACCGCCTGCGAGGAGCCGGTGAGGGTCGTTCTCGAATGCGCTGCGGGGCACACCCGTCTACCACCGGAAGCCGTCTACCGCGCCCCCGGACCGGGCGCCCGCTTCCTGGACCCCGCTAGGTGTACTGACCACAGAGGTTGAGTACGCAGTGACACGATCTTCGGAGTTGTTGAAATGAGGGAGGGCCTGCGGGCCTCGCTACCGGCTCACCGATGGGCCTGCGCCCGGCAGGGTGCGAACCACACGAGCTACATCCTGGTCCGTGCGTACGCTTGCAGTGCGTCGCGGACGAACGTCGCCCCCGCGGCGTCGTCGTACATGCCGGCGAAGCGGGGGTCGTCGACGTACATGTCCCCCAGGCATTTCACCATCTCGATCGAGCGCTCCCGGTCGCCCTCGGCCGTGGGAGTACCCGGGATCTGGCTCAGCCACTGGACGTGCCGGGCAGCCAGTGACTGAGCGTGCTCCGATGTCGGGGAAACCTCGGCCTTCGCTGCGGCGACCCATGCGGCGACGAGGTCCTCGGTGTCCTGCTTCCAGGCCCGCTGCTGGTCAAGGCTCTTGCCGTGCCACCAGTCATTACCCGCTTGGAACGCGCGCTCGCCCCAGCGTGAGATCACCTCGTCCTTGTAGCGGTCGTTGAACCCCGCCAACATAACGTCCATCCGCGGTTCCGCCCCCGCCTGCAGGGCCTCGAGCGTGTGACGCACAGACCGGATCTGCTGTTCGATGCGGTCCCGTTCCGCTTCCAGCGCGGCGATGTGGGCACGGAGCCCGGCGCACGTGTCCACCTCGTCGGCCAGGACCTCGGCGATGGCCGGCAAGCCCATGCCGAGCTGGCGCATGAGCAGGATCCGCTGTAGCCGGGCGACCGCGGCAGAGTTGTAGTAGCGGTACCCGTTCGCGCCGACCCGGGACGGGGCCAAGAGCCCGACGCGGTCGTAGTGACGCAGGGTACGGCTGGTGATGCCGGCCCTCGCCGCGAGCTCCTGGATCGTCCACTCCATCGTTCCAGTGTTACCCGCGGCGGAGCGTGGTTGCGATGATCTCCGAGCTGGCGGCGTGCAGGGCCTGCGCCGCCGTCTGCCCGGTCACCGAAAGGTAGGTGTCGACCAGCCGGTTGCCTGCGGCGTACCCGGCGCCCATCGGCAGCCCCACCGGGGTGACACCGAGGTGCTCGGCGCCGGGGTCGCCGTGCACCCAGGCAGTGAAGTTCTGCATGCCTGTCACGTCGAGCCCGGTGAGCACCTTGTCGAAGACCGCGTCGTCGTGCAGGTGCGGCACGCCGATGCGGGCGGGGCCGAGCTCGTCGCCGTAGAGCTGGCGGGCGAAGGCGTCGGCCAGGCCCTCGGAGACGATGTGCTCGCCGACCGTGACGGTCATCGGGTCCCACACGACCCCGCCCGGGCTGAATCTCAGGTTGTGGTGGAGTTCGTGCACGGCGGTGCCCTCCAGCCGCTCCACGTTCTCGGGGAAGGGCCAGAACGTGATGGCGATGTTGCCCGAGATGCCGCCGAACCCGGTCACTCCTAGGCAGGGACCCATGAAGTGCTTGTCAGCCGGATCGCCGAGGACGAACAGCACGGTGATGTCCGGGGCCTCCAGCCCCGGCGTCGCCTCCAGCAGTACGGCGAGAGCGTCGTCGAGCGCGCGTTGCATCCGCTCCCAGGCTCCGGCCGCCGCCAGGGTTTCGAGCGCGTCGAGGCAACGCTCCTCGTCGCGGTCGATGGGGAACCCGGACGTTTCGAGGTGTATGGCCACCAGGTCGACCTCGCCGGGGTAGTAGCGGTACATGCCGCTGTTGGGTTCCAGCATCGAACGCAGCAGGTCAGCGCGCTCCGCGACCGGGGCCAGCAGGATCCGCCGCATGGCGGAGTAGGTGTCAAGAACAGTGATCGACATGGCCCCGATGCTAGAAGTTGACGCAGCGTCAAGGTCAAACCAGCGGCGCTCTTCGTCGAGGTACGGCCGGCATGGCGTCACCCAGTCCCGTCATGACCGGCGGTTCGCCGCTGCGATGGACTCACGCAACTTGGTCAGCCGCTGTTCCAGTGTGCGCAGCTCCTCGGTCTTGCAGTCCGCGGTGAACAGCATCCACGCGCACTTGCGTTCTACCGGTGTGCGGACAGCTCCTGAGCGAGTGTGGCCTGGTCGGGGGTGAACCTGGGGCGGCGTCCGCCGACCCGGCCGCGGGCCCGCGCCGTTCGCCGACACCTCGCGCGTGGTCGCCCCTCCCATGACGGGCTTCAGGCCGGCGCAGCGCCGGGCAGGGTGCTGGGGGGTGTCGGGCGGAGTCCGTCGAGGATGATGTGAAGATTGCGCTCCCACTGCTTATCGCTCGCTTGCATGCCTAGGGTGTGCTCACCCGTCGCAGCGGCGGCCAACAGGAATGGGACGTCCTGCCAGATAATGTCGGTGCGCATGGCGCCGGCCGCTTGGGCGCGCTCCACGAGACGCCGAATGCGTCCTCGCAGTTCCGTCAGACGCTGGGCGAGGGCGTCTCCGCAGGCGCCGCCGAGCGCCTCGCTGACACCGCAGCTCTCGGCCCGCAGGCGTACGTAAGCCGCCGCGAATACGCAGAGTCCGTGCCAGGGATCCGGATCCTCCAGAGCTCGATCGGCGACGTTCGCGATCTCGTCGAGGATCTCGTCGAGCACCGTCTCAAGAAGCACCTGAAGGGAGGGGATCCGCCGATAGAAGGTGCCGACACCGACACCCGCTCGGTCCGCGATCGCGTGTGCGGAGACTCCGACGCCGACCTCGGCAACGGCGATTCGGGCGGCCTCCACCAAGCGCTCGAGATTGCGCCGCGCGTCGGCACGCGGGCGACGCCCCGACTCGTCGACGAGCAGGCGGTCTACTGCGCTGGACGGCTGGCTCATGCGTTGATCCTACCGACAAGTGGACAGCTCCTGTCCGGTTGGCTAGGGTCTTAACCGGACAGAACTTGTCCGGTTGTCGTGGGAGGCCAGGAATGGAACCGAAGAAGATCCGGGTGGGCATCATCGGGGCGAGCCCCGGCCGGGGCTGGGCCGCTCGGGCCCACGTGCCGGCCTTGGCGGCACTACCGGAGTATGAGATCACCGCGGTCGGCACCAGCCGTCCCGAGAGCGCCAGTGCGGCGGCACGCCAGTTCGGCGCCGCGCAGGCCTTCACCGACGCCCGGCAACTCGCCGAGCACCCCGAGGTGGACCTGGTCGTCATCACCGTCAAGGTTCCCGCGCATGCCGAACTGGTCGAGGCCGCGCTGGCAGCCGGAAAGCATGTGTACTGCGAGTGGCCGCTGGCCCGGACCACCGACGAGGCCGACACCCTCACGAAGTCAGCCCGCAGTGCAGGTGTCCACCACGCGATTGGGTTGCAGGCACGCTATGCCCCTGCGATCGCCTACGCCCGCGAACTGGTCACGGGCGGCCATCTAGGACGTGTGACCTCAGCCACCGTGTACGCCGCCCGGGGCAAGGGGGCCGAGGGCCGTATCCCCGCCTGGGCCGCCTACACTCTCGACCGCGACACGGGCGCCGGAACGCTCGAGGTCGCGGGCGGGCACACGCTCGATGCGCTGCAGCACCTGCTGGGCAGCATCAGCGATGTTTCGGCCACCTTGTCCCTACAGCACCCCGTCTCCACCGTCGCCGAAACCGGCGAGGTGGTCGAGGCGACGAGCCCCGACCACCTCCTCCTCAACGCGACCCTCGTCAGCGGCGCCGTCGTGTCCGCTCACATCCACGACGCCAAGAAGACCGATGCCCGGACCCGCTTGGAAATCTCCGGCACCAAGGCAGACCTCGCCATCGTCTCCACCGCAGCAGGCGGCCCGGCGGGCATCCAGATCGGTGAACTGCGCCTGCTCGGGACAGACGCCTCGGATGCCACCTGGCGGGAACTGTCGATCCCCAGCCGATACCGCTGGACCTCCGGGATTGATCCGGCCGCACAGGGCTTCAACGTGGCCCAGATGTATGCCCGACTGGCCCTCGATCTGCGCACCGGCTCACGCGTCGTCCCGGACTTCGACGCCGGTCTGCGGCTGCACCGCCTTCTTGACGCCATCAGGCTCTCCGCGGAAACGGGAACCCGCCAATCCGTGGGTTGAATAGTGTCCCTACGACCGCTTCCACCTGGCCATGGACGAGCGCCAGGACCTGCCGGGCATCGCCTTTAGGCGTGCGGCGGGTCAGTCCTGCCGGCCCGGGCCGCGCACAGTCGCGCGAAAAGCGATCGGGGTCGTGCCGGTGCGCTGGTGGAAGTACTTGCTGAAGTTGGTGGCGCTGGAGAACCCGAGCCGGGCTGCGATGTGGGCGGCCGGCTGGTCACCGTGGGCCAGCAGTCGTTTGGCCTCCAGGACGATGCGGCGGTCGATGAACTCCTTGGCCCCGATGCCGGCAGCGGCCAGCGTGGCGCGTGACAGAGTGCGCGGTGAGTAGCCCAGGGCGCGAGCGTAGTCCTCGACCCGGTGGGTGCGGGTGAAGCCGGTCTCGACGGCGTCGCGGAAACGCAGGTAGGTCTGCCCGGGTTCCGGGGCAGGGCTGCCGGTGGGCGTGGCCAGGTACGTCAGGCGCAGCAGCAGCACGGCCAGCAGATGGCGCAGAGCGGTGACGTGCGCTTCCAGCGGCAGCTGTCCCAGGGCGCGGAACTCGTGGTGCAGATGGTCGACGGCGATGGTCAGCGCCTGCCGGTCGTCGCCCGCCGCGGTCCGCACCACCGGGGCGTGGGGGTCGTCCAGGCGGGCCGCCGCGGCGGTGGCGGGGTCAGGGAAGTCGGGCTCGAACAAAATCAAGGTGCCTTCGGCCCGGGTCAGGTCGCTCCACTGCTGGACCTGGCCGGGGCGTACCCACAACCACGTCCCGGGAGTGAGGGCGTATCCAGTGAAGTCGACCGTGTGCCACAGCTCGCCCGCGTGCAGGGTCAGCAGGTGGTGGAAGGCGGGCCGTTGCGGCCGTGCCAGGTGCTGCCGACGGATGCGGGTGCGAAGGTCGGCCAGGGGCATCACCTCAATGCCGGCCGGGGTGCCGACCGGAGCGGCGAAGGCGACCTCCGGGATGGCCCGCTCGGCATCGTGTCGGTTTTTCACCATCATCAGTCATCAGCGTATCCGGTGCCCTACCAGTTCGAACCCTACCTTTGGGAGTGCCACCGTACGTCGGGGACGCAGCGGTGGCGCCTGCAGGCAAGCCTGAGAAAGGGGCGGACGGTGGAACGGGTGCGAGTGAGGTATGCCATCGACGCTTACTGTCCCTGGTGTTACGGCTTCGGTGCGGCACTGGAGGCGTTCGCCGCGGCCAATGCCGAGTGCATCGACCTTCGGGTGCTGCCGGCCGGGTTGTTTTCCGGGGCTCGGGCCGGGCCGGTGGCCGCCTACCCGCAGCCGGCCGCGGCCGAGGCGCGCATCGGCGCACTCACTCGCTGCTGCTGCACGCCGTAGGCGGCGCCCACCGCCTCGGGGGCGCGCTGTCGACGGCTGCGGACCTGACGGCCGCGCTGCCGGCCTACCGGGACGCTCCCCCTTCCTGATCTGGTCCTGTCCCGCCACCGCTACCGGCGATCACCGATCTCCCATCGCATCTTCCATCGACAAGGAGCACACGCCATGACCACCACCAACGACGCCAAGATCACCGTGCTGCACGCCGCCGGGCAGCTGTTCGGCGACAAGGACCCCTCCGCCGTAGACCGCTGGGCCGCCCCCGGCTACATCCAGCACAGCGCCCTGGCCGCCGACGGCCCCGAGGCGCTGCGGCAGCTGGTGGCCGGTCTGCCGGACGACTTCCGCTACGAGGGCGTCCGCGTCATCGCCGACGGCGACCTGGTCGCCCTGCACGGCGTCTACCACGGTTTCGGGCGCGAGCCGCTGGTCGCTTTCGACATCTTCCGCGTCGAGGACGGCAGGCTCGCCGAGCACTGGGACGCGCTGACCCCGGTGGTGGCCACCACGGTCTCGGGCCGGTCCCAGACCGACGGCCCCGCCCAGATCACCCCGTCGGAGACGACCGAGGCCAGCCGGGAGCTGGTGACCGCATTCGCCGAGAAGGTCCTGGTCGGTGCCGACTACGCGGTGCTGAGCGACTACATCTCCACCGTGACCTACCACCAGCACAACCCGGAGGCCGGCGACGGCCTGGACGGGTTCGGCGCGGCCGCAGCCCGCTGGGCCGGCCAGGGCAGGAACCTCGTCTACAAGCAGATCCACAAGGTCATCGCCGAGGGCGAGTTCGTGCTGGTGGTCGCCGAGGGCGAGTTCGGCGTCCCGGTCGCCTACTACGACCTGTTCCGCGTGGCCGACGGCAAGATCGTCGAACACTGGGATGTCATCGCCCCCATCCCGGCCGACCTGCCGCACGGCAACGGCCTGTTCTGACCCGCCCCCGCCGGCCTGCCCCTGCCCTTCGCGCAGGCGGCAGGCCGGCCGCGGGCTGACGCGTGTCCCTTCTGCGCAGGAGCTGTCCATGGCCACCGGCCACCTGCTCGACCTGGCCGACTACCGGCACCTGATCGACCTTGACCAGCCGTTTCACCCGATCGCCGATCCCGCCCCGGCCCCTCGGCTCGGCGCGCTGGCCCGCAGCGCGCTGGATCTGCTGCAGGCCGATCCGGCGGCCAAGCAGCTGAGCCCGCACGGCCACGCCGCCCAGCTCGCCGACGCCGACGCCCGTCGGCTGCTGCGGGCGCTCATGGCCGTCCGCGAGCCCGGCCCGCTCGCGCGACAGGCCGCGGCCGCGCTGGATGCGCTGCTGGGCGGTGAGCGCATCACCCGCGCCGCGGTGGCGGCCTCGGCACTGCCGTCCATCGCCGAGCAGATCCCGCACACCGCCTACCCGGCCGCCGCGCACACCGCGCTGTGGCGGGGCGACATCACCACCCTGGCCGCCGACGCCATCGTCAACGCCGCAAACAGCGCCCTGCTCGGCTGTTTCCGCCCCCTGCACCCGTGCGTCGACAACGCCATCCACAGCGCCGCCGGCCCCCGGCTGCGCGACGACTGCGCCCTGATCATGGCCCGGCAGGTGAGGCCGGAACCGACCGGCACCGCGAAGATCACCCGCGGCTACCACCTGCCCGCCCGCTACGTGCTGCACACCGTCGGGCCTGTCGTCGACGGCCCCCTGCGCCCCGGCCACGCGGCCGACCTGGCCGCCTGCTACCGCACTTGCCTGGACCTGGCCGCCGCCGTCGGCGGCATCCGCACCGTGGCATTCTGCGCGATCAGCACCGGCGTGTTCGGCTACCCCAAAGCATCCGCCGCCCGCGTGGCACTGCGCACCGTCGCCGACTGGCTGAGCTCGCACCCCGGCCACCCGCAGAAGGTGGTCTTCACCGTCTACGGCGCCGGCGACGACGCCGTCTACCAGCAGGCACTCACCGCATGGGAGCAGCCGTCATGACCTACCGCCCTCACGCCACCGCCACTCCCACCGCCACTCCCACCGCCACTGCCGGTGCCAAGACCGGCGCCGTGGTGACCGACGTGCACGCCGGCGCCGATGCGCTGCGCTCCTGGCTCCAGGAAGCCGACCGGATCCTCATCGGCGCCGGTGCCGGACTGTCGGTCGCCGCCGGCTACGACTACGGCGACTCCCGGCGCTTCGCCGAACTGTTCCCCGCCCTGTACCGCCGAGGACTGCGGGCCCGCTACCAGCTCATCGGCCTGCCGCTCCCACCCGACCTGCTGTGGGGCTACTGGGCCGTGCATGTGGCCGACATCCGCTTCTCTCCCGGCCCGCACCCCGTCTACCAGCAGCTGCGCGCCCTGATCGGCGAGCGCGACCACTTCGTCATGACCTCCAACGTCGATGCCCTGTTCGCCCGCAACGGTTTCGACGCCGACCGGATCTTCACCCCGCAAGGCGACTACGGCCGCTACCAGTGCGAGCGGCCCTGCACCCGCACCACCTGGCCCAGCCAGCCGATCATCACCGCGGCCCTGGCCGCCTACGACCCGGCCACCGGCCGCATCACCGATCCCGCGGCCATCCCGTCCTGCCCCGGCTGCGGCGGCGAGGTCTTCCTCAACGTACACAAAGGCCCCGAATACCTGCCCGACCCCTACCTGCTCGCGGGCCGGCGGCTGCAGGCCTGGCTGGAGGAGAGCCCAGCCGATACACGACTGCTCGTGCTCGACATCGGCAGCGGCTACAACACCCCCAGCGTCATCCGCGGGCCGATGGAGCGCATCGCCCGCGCCCACCCCGGCGGCCGCCTGGTGCGCGTCAACCCCGGCCACCCCGAAGTGCCCGCCCAGCTGACTGGCCGGGCCCTGGGCATCGCCGCCGACATCGGCGACCTGCTGACCGCCTGACCCGCTGACCACCAACCGGACCTGGTGGTACACGGCCGAGATCTGGTGATGGGCGGCCACCGACTTCTGGTGGCTGGTGGCCATACTCCCTGGCGGGGGGTGTGTTCCGTTTCGATCAGCTCAATCATGTGCTGGGCCTGGACGTGTGTGGTCGTCAGCCTCGGCGCCACCGAGGTCGCCGCCGGCGCCCGCATGTTCTCCGGCGAGGTCGCCCGCCACCGACCCGTTCTGGTCAACGGCCTTCCCGGCCACATGTCCTGGCGCCCCGACGGAACCCCTCTCTCCGTCATCGCCTTCACGGTCACCGAAGGCCGGATCACCGGTATCCACATCGTCGTCGACCCGGCCAAACTCGCCTCGATCCATCTGCCCGCCCCGGTCTGAGCCGGCGCGTAGAAGCGAGCCTTGTCCGGTTCGAAGCCCGTGCTCGAGCCGTCGAGTGGGACGGCCGGGTGTGCCAAGACGTACGGAAGTTCTGCTTCCATGCCCCGAATGCAGAGCTCAGCGGACGATAAAGCCGCGATAGACCACCAGACGCCGCCGAAGCACCGGCCATTCGCCCTGCTTGATCCCCTTCAGTGCCATCGCGGCCGGCCAGATCGCCACCGCGGCGGCGACCAGCACTCCCATGATCAGCATGAACAGGCTCTCGATCTCCATGAGCCCTCCTCTAGTTGAAGGTTGAACTAGTCGCCTGTAACACGCCGACCCGCCCAGCTATTTCCACCCTGATGTTTTTTCGTCAGGAGCACCTTCGCCGTCGCCGATAAGGCTCACCAGCCGAGCTGGTCGCCGAGCCGCAACCGCAGCCACAGCACCAGACGCTCGTCCGGGTTGGCGAGATCGAACCCGAAGATCGTCTCGGCGCGGGAAAGCCGGTACCTGATCGTGTTCGGGTGCACGGCCAGCTGCTTGGAGGCGGCCGCGATATCCCTGTTGGCGTCCAGGTAGGCGAGGAGGGTGGACGCATAGGCGGTGCCGTGCTCGACATCGTGGGCGCGGACCGCCGGCCCAAGCCTGCGGGGCAGCGCTTCGTGCGCGGCCAGTATCTGGGCCAGCGCGGACAGCGTCGCGCTGGCCCACACCTCGTCGATCGTGGCCACCTGGCACGGTTCCGGGTCACCAGGCCGGTCGGTGCGTGCACGCAGGTTGAATCCGTCATCGGCAATCTCATCCGCGACCTCCGCTGACCCGAACCCTCCTTCGCCGCGGTCTTCTCGCCGGGTAGCCCTGATGCATTGCCGCATCAGGGCCCTCTCAGAACCGTGCGTGCCCCGGGCGCTGTTACTTCTCAGCGACATCACCTTCGAGCGGAAACGATCGCTGCCACTCGTCGCCTGTCCCGTGACATCGGACCTTGAGCTCTTGTCATCGACGGCTGAGCGGTCAAGTGCGCCGTCTCATCGCGGACATGGCCCAGATCTTCAATACTGACGGCTCATCACAGGCGGGCGATCCACTCGTCGCCCGTGAGGACGTCAGCACCCCTGGCCGGGAAGACGCGGTTGATCAGGAAGTCGTGCACGTCCGGTTCCCCGTCGGCGCAGGCGTCGCTGAGCACGGTCAGGCGGTAGTCGCGGTCGGCGGCGTCGTAGAACGTGGCGGCGACCATCGCCCCGGTCGCAACACCGGTCAGCACGAGCGAGTCGATGCGCTGGGCGCGCAGGAGCAGATCGAGGTCGGTCGCCGCGAACGCGCTGGCGCGGTGCTTGAGGACGACGGCCTCGCCCGGCAACGGCTCGATGCGCGGGTGCACGAGCGTCTCGGGGGATTCTTCGTGGAACAGCGTCCCCGCCCCGTGCAGGGCGCTGATCAACTGGTTTCCCGCTGCCACATCAAGGCCTGAGGCCCGGAGCCCGAAACGTACGAAGATCACCGGGATTCCGGAGGCTCTGGCCGCGGGGAGAACCTTCTCCATGACGGGAAGCACGTCGGCGGCGAAGGGGTAGTTGTCCACGATGCCCGCCTGCAGGTCGCCGACGATGAGCGCGGTGGTGGTCATACGATTTCCTTGTCTGTACGGCGCGCCATCGGCCATCCTCACGGACGTATCCTTGGCGTTGTTGTCGTCGATCTAGTACGACGATAGTGGGACAGATTCGCCTATAGGCCATTGGCCGCAGCGCAGGCGGCTTGGGGCGTAGGCCGCACTGCGGGCTCTATGTCCACCGCCCCCCGGGCGCGGCCTGCTTAGCTCTTTCGCTCGGCTGGCCTTCCTGAGCGGCCAGATGACGGATATGACGGCCGAAGTTGAGCATGCGATCCTTGGGCCGTGCACGTCACGCCGCATGTCGAACCGCATCCGCCGATGATCAGGCGAATCCGGCCGGGGCACTGGCTGGCGCTGGATCGGCTCGCCGCGATCGGCTACGCGTTCCCGGCCTTCCTGCTGCTGGCCAACGAGGTCCGTGGGGCCGAGAGGTTAGCGGCCGTCCCCGCGGGTGTCGTCGTGACGGCGCTGCCGATCGCGCTGCGCCGTCAGCGGCCGGTCGTCGCGCTCGCGATCGCTCTGGCCGGGCTGGTCGCGGCGGAGCTGGTCGAGCGCAGGACGATCATCTTGGGGATGCTGTCCGTGGCCTACGTCCTGTACGCGGTGGCGGCCCTCTGCCGTCCGCGCACCGCCTTCGTCGCGCTTGGGACGGCACTGGCCGCCGCCGCGGCGACCGGGGCTCCCGACTTCCCGCGCGTGGGCGGTGCCCTGGTGATCTCCGTGCTGCTGTTCACCACCGTCTGGACCGTCGGGTACGCCGTGGGCATGCATCGCCGCCACCTCGGGGAGTTGCTGCGCAACCAGGCAAGGCTGGCCAGGCAGAGTGTGACCGACGAGCGGATGCGCATCGCCCGCGAGCTGCACGACGTCGTCGCGCACGGCATGAGCGTGGTCACCGTACAGGCAGGATTCGGCGCCCTGGTGATCGACGACGACCCGCAGGAGGCGCGGGCCGCGCTCGCGGCCATCGAGACTACGGGCCGCCAAAGCCTGGCCGAGATGCGGCGGCTGCTGGGCGTGCTCCGCGAGGAGGAGCGCGACAAAGGACCCGAGCTGGCGCCCGTCCCCGGGCTAGCCGACCTCGACCCGCTCGTGGAGCGGACCGCCGGGGCGGGGGTGCGGGTGGAGCTCACCATCACCGGGCAGCCGCGCGCGCTGCCCTCAGGGATCGACCTGTCGGCGTATCGGATCGTGCAGGAGGCGCTGACCAACGTGGTGAAGCACGCGGCCACCGGCTCCGCCAGGGTGACCCTGCGCTACGGCCCGGACGAGCTGTCCATCGAGGTCGCCGACGACGGCCTCGGCTGCCGGAAAGCCGGCGGGCCGTCCCCGGGCCACGGCCTGGTCGGCATGCGTGAGCGCGCGCACCTGTACGGCGGCGCGTTCCACGCGGCGGGCCTGCCCGAAGGCGGTTTCCGCGTCACCGCCACCCTCCCCCTCCCCTCCACGGAGCACCCGGCATGAACCTCGCCCTGACCGCCGCTCTCGCCGTACCCGGGCGCGCGACGTGACCGTCCGCGTGGTGGTCGCCGACGACCAGGCCCTCGTACGGGCGGGGTTGTGCGGCATCGTGAACACGGCCCAGGACCTGACCGTCGTCGGCGAGGCCGGCACCGGGCTGGAGGCCGTCAAGGTGGTCCGCGCGCAGGCGCCGGACGTGGTGCTCATGGACATCCGGATGCCCGGCATGGACGGTCTGGAGGCCACCCGCCTGATCACCTCGTCCGGCGACACGAAGGTGCTGATCCTCACCACCTTCGACCTGGGCGATTACGTGTACGCGGCCTTGCGCGGCGGGGCCAGCGGGTTCCTGCTCAAGGACACCCCCGCCAGGGACCTGCTCACGGCGGTCAGGGTCGTCTCGGCGGGCGACGCGCTGCTCTCCCCCAGCGTGACGCGGCGGTTGATCAGTGAGTTCGCCGGACGGGACCGGCCTGAGCAACTGGAGGGCATCACCAGGCGCGAGCGGGAGGTGCTCACGCTGGTCGCCGAGGGACTGTCCAACGGCGAGATCGCCGAGCGGCTGCACATCGGGCCGGGCACGGCCAAGACCCATGTCAGGCACCTGCTGACCAAGCTGGACGCCCGCGACCGCGTGCACCTGGTGATCATCGCCTACCGCAGCGGGCTGGTCTCCGTCCGCTGAACCTGATATCAGCCGGAGGGCGTAGTCCACCGGTGCGAGATGAGCCCTGGGGTAGACGACCTCGGCCGGAGCACGTCACTAGCTTCGGAGCACTCCCACTTCAAAAGATCTGAAGGAGTGCGTTTTGACCTCCCCTCGAGTGGTGTGCGCCGCCGCCCTGCTGGCCGTCGCGTCGCTGGCCGTACCGACTGCCGTCCAGGCCAAGACAGAGACCAGGACACAGGCTCAAGCAGCGGGCCAGGCACAGTCGCCGCGCCAGGCCGCGGCTCCGCCCCAGCTGACCCTGCCGGCGCCCGCGGGGCCCTCCCCGCTCGGCACGGTGTCCCTGCATCTGGTCGACCGTTCAAGGAAGGACCCTTTCGCGGGCGCCGGCCGCGACCGCGAACTGATGATCAGCCTGACCTACCCGGCCAGTAAGGTCGCCGGGCACCCGGTCGCGCCGTGGCTGCCGCCCAAGGCGGCGGCCGAGTACCTGCGCGAGGAGGGTCTGCCTCCGGGGGCCGTGCTGCTGCCGCGGACCCACGGGCACGAGGGCGCGCCCGCCGACCGGCGTGGGGGGCGGGTGCCTGTGGTGCTGTACTCCCCGGGCAACGACTCCTTCCGCTCGGCCAACACCGTGGTGGTCGAGGAGCTGGCCAGCCGGGGATACGTGGTGGCCACGATCGACCACACCTATGACGGCCTGGTGGAGTTCCCCGACGGCCGGGTGGTGCCTCCGGCTCAGGACGGCGGCGAGACCGGCAAGGTGATCTACGAGCAGCGCATCGCCGACACCCGCTTCGTCCTGGACCAGCTGGCGGTGCTGAACCGCGGCGGCAACCCTGACGCCGAGCACCGCAAGCTCCCCATGGGACTGTGCGGCCTGCTCGACCTGAACCGGGTCGGCATGTTCGGCTACTCGGCCGGCGGGCCCACGGTCGCGTCGGCCATGTTCGAGGACCGGCGGATCAAGGCGGGGCTCGCCATGGACGGCCCGGTGGCGGGCCCGGTCGTCACCGCAGGGCTGGACCGTCCGTACATGCTGATGACCGCCACCAAGGCCGTCCGCACCCGCATCCCTGACCTGGCCACGTTCTGGTCGAATCTCAAGGGCTGGAAGCTCAACATCACGACCGAAGGGGTCGAGCACGTCTCCTACGGCGACATGGAGATGATCGCCCCGCAGGTGGCCTCACTGCTGAAGTGGACGCCCGCCCAACTCGCCGAGCAGATCGGCACACTCGCCCCCGCGCGTGGCGAGGCCGTCCAGCGGGCCTACCCGCTGGCCTTCTTCGACCAGCACCTGCGCGGCAGGGGCCACCTGCTGGACGGCCCGTCGCCGAGATTCCCCGAGGTCACCTTCATTCCCTAGTCGAGTAGCTCCAGTTCGTCGTCTTCGTCGTCTTCGTCGTCTCCGTCGTCGTGGGCGGCGTTGAGGGCCAGAGCTTCGCGCAGCCGTACCACGGTGGGGTCGGTGGTGGGGCTGTGGGCGGGGTCTTCCGCATCACCGACGGGCTGACTAAGGAGTTCGGCGAGGACCGATGCCGTCATTGACCAGCGCGACGACACGGCCAACGCCTGAGTCTGGTGTGGCGCGAAGGGGTGGCTACCTGGGTCTCGAGGGATACGGGGGCGCGCCAAGGGGCCGCCCCGTCAGGGAACCCGTGCCGTGAGGAGAGGCTGGACGAACAAGCTGTCTTCGGGCAGCATCCACGCGGGTGCGTCGAATCCGGCCTCAGTCACAAAACCGGTCAGTTGCTCCTTGGTGAGGGCCCAGTAAGTGGTACGCCGTACCGCGACACGCCAGTCATATTCCCTGCGTAGCATGCGGCGCATTTCGCCCAGCGCTCCCCTACGAAGACGCCGCCTTCGATGTTGCTTCCCGCCCCGCACGCTCAGCGGCGGCCGGGCTGATGTCGGTACCCGTGACCCGGTGCCCCAGCAGTGCAACGCCAACGGCCTGGGTGCCGATCCCACACGCGCAGTCCAGCACCGCAGCGGACTCCGCGCCAAGGGCTGAGCGGATCACTGCATCCAGGGCCTTGCCCTGGCGTTCCACTGCGCTGTCCCAATCGGCGTAAATGAGGTGGTAGTCAGCTGCCAGCTGATCGTAGAACCGTGCCACCGAAGTGTCGTTCATGACAGCCACGCTAGTGTCGGGGTTGCGAACGAAAAGTCGCGTTAGCAAGCCGGGCTCAGGTGGCTTCGCGTGACAATCCGTTCGAGGTCGCTCGTAGATTGCGAAGTCCGGAGTGTCAGCGTTGCGCGAGTGCTGCGTAGGCGGTGTCGCCAAGTGGTCGGCTCCCGAAGTCCTTCGGGGGTTGACTCCTGAGCCGACCACTAAGCGCCGCTTCGGCGCAGGAAGTCGCCGACAGTCCGGACAAAGAACTCCGGGTCGTCCAGCCATGGAATGTGCGCGGCGCCCGTCTGGACGACAAGTTCCCCGCGCAGGAGGAGCGCGGCAACCTCCGCAGCCTTGTCCGGGCGAGGGGACGGGTCCAACTCGCCCGCGAGCACCAGGACCGGCGCGTCGAGCTTGGTCAGCACCTCGCGCACCGCGGCCGCATCGTCGAACGCGCCGGGACCGGGATAGGCGTGGGCGGCCTCCTCGTTGTAGCCGTCCTCGCCGGAGGCGGCGTGGGCCTCCGCGGCCGCGTCCCAGCGGCCGTAGCTGAGGCGGTCCAGGAACCGCCAGTCGTCCTCGGTCGCCTCCCCGGCCATCGCCCGCTCGAAGGCGGGCACCGCCTCGTCGTACCAGGGCTCGCCGCTGCGCAGCGCGAGCGCTTCGCGCCGTCCCTCGATCGGGAACTCGATCCCGACCGCCCGGGCCCGGGCGGTCACCAGCACCAGCGACCGGATCCGCTCGGGATAACGGCCGGCGTAAAGCAGCGCAAGGTCGCCGGAGGCGGAGTGGGCCAGCACGTCGATCCGCTCCAGCCCGAGGTGCACCCGGAGCGCTTCGACGTCGTCCACCTGCCGGTCGACGCGGTAGCTCGACGGGTCGGCCGGAGTCTCGGACTCCCCTGTGCCACGCAGGTCGAGCAGCACGAGCGAACGCCCTGCGGCGGTTGGCAGGCCGCCCAGGTCACCGAGGTAGGCGGAGGCCTGCATCGGGCCTCCGGGGAGACAGATCAGCGGCTCGCCCTCCCCCAAGGTGCGGTAGGCGAGGCGGGTTCCGTCCGGAGCAGGAAATGTCGGCATCCGACCATCCTGACACCGGCCATCCACCACCCGCCACGCATTACCGGCCGCGGGTGTTCCGAAAGCGGCGTCGCCGCAGGTCAGAGCTGGGCGAGGGGCGCTATGGGGTTCATCATCTGGCTGATCGCCGCCGCCCTCGGCATCAGACGTGCCATGCGTCAGGGCTGGTCCGAGACGGGTGCCGGTAAGGACGGTCCCACTAGCCGCCATCTGTGACATTCCCGCAGGTAGCCAGCGCGGCTGTGAGGCGTCGTCTACACAGGGAACTGGTTAATGACGCCGTCGTAGGTTTCCTGGGCTGGTCCGAGTGCGATCTTGGAGTAGATCTCCAGCGAGGTGCGGCCGGCGTGGCCGGAGTAAGGCTGGATGAGGGCGTCGTCGACGCCTTGGGACTTGATCCTGGAGTATCTGATCTCGCAACTCCCGCTCTTCGGCTACGGCGGCGCACCGCTGCTTGTCCTGGCCCTGGCTAGCTGGTACGTGGGAGCACGGACCGGGCGGGACCGGCTCGGCAGGGTCGTCGCCCGTTGCGCGGCCGTGGTGCTGCTCCTCCGGCGCCTGCCCGATCTGCTGCTGCTCTCGCTCGACGGGGCGTTTGGCCCGGAATGCCTGGGCGCCTGGGGCCGCCGGAGCTGGTGAGCTCGCAAGCAGGCTGGGACCTCTACCACCTGGCGCCCCCGGTCCTGGTCCTGCTCGCGGTGCAGGTCCCGCGGCGGGCGTTCGTTCGGCGCGGCCGCCTCGCGCGCACGGTCGCCACGATCCTGACCGTGACGGCGACCCTGCTCGTCACGGCGCAGGCGGCCCCGGCCGGCAAGGTGAGCACCGAGGGCGAGCTCGACTGCGCCGGCTTCGGCGACGGCACGGTCAAGGGGCTGAGTGAGGCGGAGAAGAAGTTCCTGTGCGAGGTCCGCGGCTACAACAGCTTCTACGGCGACGGTGGCATCGAAGGCTGGCAGGACGCTCCTGACTGGGTGGTTGTGACGCAAGGGCACCACCTGTGCCGTGTGGCCACCAGGCACGGCGGCGATACCGGCGCGCCGGCCGTGCGGGACCCTGGCGCACGCGCTCGGCCCGCTGTGCCCCGCGGTGGCCCGGTGGCAGGAGCAGGAGGGCGCGCGGAAGCAGGCTGAGGAGGCGGCATACCACGCGGCGAGGGACAAGGCCTGCGCCCGGCATCGTCTGCACCGTCCGAAGATCAAGCCGGTACGGCAGCGCCGCGCCACCATGTGGACCGAGTTCTGGACCATCCTCGGATGGGAGGAGGAATACGAGGGCACCGTCCCGGACCTGGTCGAGGAGCTGGTCGGCAGCGAGCGCGGCGGGCTGGCGATCTGGGCGGCCGACGAGATCGGCCACGCGTGTGTCACCGTCGAGTCGTACCGCCGGCGACCGCCGCTGGAGATCAAGGGATGGGACGAGGTGGTGGAGGTCGGCTACGCCAGCCCCAGCGGCACCCTGACCCTGTCCGATGGCAACGGAGACAGCCTGACCGGCCTGACGACCGCGGGGCCTGGGGCGTACCGGGTGCGGGTGCACCTGCGCGGGCGCAAGCTCGTCTACCAGGTGCCGGACCCGCCTGACGGCGCCGTGGAGCTGTTGATCATGGTGTTCCCCGGCGAGCAGAAGAAACCGGTGGTCTACCGATAGAGGGCGACCCGAGCGCGCGCTGTTGTCCATGCTCCCCCATTGATAGGCAGGTCTGGCCCTCACCGGAACCAACCGCACCCGCCCCGGTCTTGGCCAAGCCCTCGCGGCCGTACGCGCCGGCGACACGTTGGTCGTCCCCAAACTCGGCCGCCTCGCCCGCTCGGTCTCCGACGCCCGCGACATCGGCGACACCCTGGTCGCCCGCGGCATCCGCCTGTCGCTCGGCGGCGGCATCTACGACCCCGCCGATCCGATGTCGAAGATGTTCTTCAACATGCTGGCGGTGTTCGCCGAGTTCGAAGCCGACCTGAAGATGCGTACCCGCGAGGCACCGCGACATGGCCTTCCTGCGGGACCTGCAGCGGGGCGAGACCATCACTGGTCTCGTCACCGAGATCGCCCCCTTCGGCCCGCAGAAGGCGACAACTCTCAGGATGACACTCCGTAGCGGGTGGCGATCGCGGCGGCACGGTTGCGCAGGGAGTTGCGCAACCACTGCGGGGCCAGGGCTTCCGCGTTCGTGGTGAGCTGCCACAGCGCCCATTCGGCGTGTCTCGGATCTTGGAAGGTCACCTCCAGCCGCAGCCAGCCGTCTGAGTCGGCTTCTTCGGCGCGGACGGCCAGCGCGGTGCCCACCAGGTCCTCCCGCCGCGCCGGGTCCATCCGTACCAGCACGGTGACTTGGTCGCCGCCGGTCCGAAACTGCGTACTGCGTTCCTGCCAGGCCCGGTCCAGATCGACCCGGTCTGGTCGCTGTGCGGGTTCGGCGAGTTCCTTGGCGGCCAAGACCCTGGACAGCCGGTAGGTGCGGTCCGCGCCAGACCTCGTGGCCAACAAGTAACCCCGCTCCCGTACGGTGACCAGGCCGATCGGGTCCACCGTGCGCCACTTCGGGGTCTGGTCCACAGCCGCGTAGTGGATGCGCAGCTTGTGTCCGGCGAACACCGCGCGCAGGACCTCGGCCACTACGGCGTCAGGCACCTCCTCAGCGATCAGCCGGCGCGAGAGGAGGTCGGTCTCCGGATCGATGAGCAATCGCTCGGCCGCGCTGGCCGCGGTGTCCCGATAGCTTTCGGGCAGCGCGTCAACCACCTTGAGCATCGCCGAAGCGAGCGCCGAGCCGAGACCGAATGCCTGAGCGCCGCGCCGCGATCCGGCGATCAGCAGGGCAAGGGCCTCGTCGTGGTTCAGTCCGGTGAGCTCGGTCCGGAAACCGGGCAACAACGCGAAACCGCCGTGCCGGCCGCGTTCGGCGTAGACCGGGACGCCGGCTGCGGACAGCGCCTCGATGTCGCGGAGCACGGTGCGGGTGGATACCTCCAGCTCGCGGGCCAGCGCGGTCGCGGACAGCCGACCGTGCTGGCGCAGCAGCAGCACCAGCGAGACCAACCGGTCGGCGCGCATACGAAAACCGTACAGGAATACACGACACAGGATGTCGTGATTTGCCGGGATGCTTATCAACACGAAAGAGATGGTGGCTACCGAGCCGATGGACGTACGTAGTGTCGACGAACCGAATGGAACTGATGTGGCAATAGAGCGAACCGCGGTCAACCCGTGGGCGTGGTCGGTGGAGTTGGGGTACAACCAGGGTGAGCTCGTCTCCGGGCACGCCCGGACCCTGTACTGCGCCGGGCAGACCGCGATGAGCGGCGACGGCAAGCCCCAGCATGCCGGTGACATGGCGGCGCAGTTGGCGCTGAGCCTCGACAACCTGGAGGCCGTGCTCGGCGAGGCCGGCATGTCCCTCGCGAACCTCGTCCGGCTCAACGTCTACACCACCGACGTCGATCAGCTCTTCGAGCACTACGGCGTGCTGGCGTCGCGGTTGGGCGCCGCCGGGGTGGCACCGTCCACCACGATGCTCGGGGTGACACGGCTGGCGATCCCCGACCTGATGGTCGAGCTTGAGGGGACCGCCGTCGCGTGATGCGACTCGCCGCCTCCGGCAGGGCTGCCGGAGGCGGCACGAGTAGTTGGCAGGTGGGTGATCTCCGGTGCTCAGGATGGAACCGCAGCGCTGCTCTGTGTCGAGCGCGACCCCGAGGCGTGTCACCGCCCGGATCTTGGGGTTCGCCCGCCAGCGGGTGGAGACCGAACGCTGGACGGCGTTTCGCTCCCACTACGGCATCGAGAGCTTCTACTGCCGTCCGGGCATCGAGGGCGCGCATGAGAAGGGCGGGGTGGAGGGCCAGATCGGATGGTTTCGCCGCAACCACTTCGTCCCGGTGCCCGAGGTCGCCTCCCTGGATGAGCTGAACGCGATGGTCGCGCGCTGGGACGAGGAAGACGAGGCCCGGCGGATCCGCTCCCGCCCGCGCACCATCGGTGAGCACTTCGCCATCGAGCGGGAGTTGCTCAAGCCGCTGCCGGACGAGCCGTTCGAGACGGGACGGTACTTCGCGCTGCGGGTGGACCGCCACAGCCAGATCAGCGTGCGCACGAATCGCTACTCGGTGCCGGTGCGCCTGATCGGCCGCAACGTCCGGGTGGTGCTGCACGCCTCTGAACTGGTCGTCTATGACGGGCGCGAGGAGGTCGCCCGTCACGAGCGACTGAAGGCCAAGGGCCAAGCTCGCCTGGTGCTGGATGACTACCTGGAAGCACTGGTGCGCAAGCCCGGCGCGTTGCCGGGTGCCACAGCCTTGGAACAGGCCCGGGCGGCGGGGCGCTTCACCCCCGTCCATGACGAATGGTGGGCTGCCGCCTGCAAGGCCCACGGCGATTCCGAGGGCACCAAGGCCCTGGTCGCGGTGCTGTTGCTGAGCCGCCACATGACCCACGAACACCTCGTCGCGGGCATCGCCGCAGCGCTTCGCGCCGGCGCGCTGACCGCCGATGCGGTGGCGCTGGAAGCCCGCAAGGCGGCCGAAGCCGACCAGGCGAAGCCGACGGCCTCATCGCAGCTGCCGGAACCCATCAAGCACGCCACGGTGACGTCGCTGACAGCGCGGCGGCTGGCTCAGCTTCCGCCCGACACTCGGCCGCTGCCTTCGGTGGCCGTCTATGACCAGCTACTGCGCCGCCGATCCAGCGGTCAGGGCTCCTCCAACAAGGGAGAGACGCAATGACGTTCAACCGCAACCGCGGACTGACCGACCGGGCGCGGCGCCGCGCCGAGCGGCGCATCAAGGCGGCGTCGTTTCCCCGCGACAAGTCGCTGCGCGAGTTCGACTTCGACGCCACCCCCAGCATTGATCCGGCGGTGATCCACACCCTGGCCTCGTGTGAGTGGGTGAAGAAGGGGCAGCCGCTCTGCCTGATCGGCGACTCGGGAACCGGCAAGTCACACCTGCTGATCGCGCTGGGAACCGAGGCTGCGATGGCGGGATTCCGGGTCAAATACATCCTGGCGACCAAGCTGGTCAACGAGCTGGTCGAGGCTTCCGACGACAAGCAACTGTCCAAGACGATCGCCCGTTACGGGGAGCGACAGCGCGCCGTGACTAAGGCGCCGGATCACGGGCGGCGCTGGCGGGCGTCGCCAACGGAAGGGGCGGTGCGGCGGGCCGAGACCCCCGCCGCCCCGCCCCGCCTCGTGCCGTCGGCCGTCAGGCGGCCGGGGCCAGCTCAGCGGCGTGGTCGGCCGCCCACTGCGCGAGCGTCCGGCCCTTCCATCCGGTCACCTGCTCGAACGTGGGCGAGACCGCCGGGGGCTCCTCCGCGTACTCGGCCTGGTAGCCCAAGATGAACTCGGCGACCTCCATCGGAAGTCCGCCCTCGATGTAGGCCCGGCGAGCCTGCCCGTACGTCAGCCCCTCGAACGCGATCGCACGGCCGAGCCCGGCGCCGATCGCCTCCGCCTGCTGCCGGTGGGTGAGCGCCTGCGGCCCGGTCAGGTCGTACGCCCGGCCCGCGTGACCGTGCTCGAGCAGGGCGATCGCCGCGACGTCGGCGATGTCGGCCTCGTGGATCGGCACGCCGATGCCGTCGGGGTAGGCGTTGCGGACCATGTTCTCGGTCCGGATGGACTCGCCCCAGACATCGAGCTTGTTGACGGCGAACTCGCCGGGCCGTACGTGGGTCCAGGCCGCCCCGGACTTCTCGACGACCAGTTCCACCGCGTGCAGCATCTCGTAGAAGCCGGCCCGCCGGCCCGTGACGCCAGAGCTGGTCAGGGACACGATCCGGGCGGCCCCGGCCGCCACGGCGCGGCTGACGAATGCTTGCGCCAGGTCGGTCGCGTGCTCTGGATCGAAGAGGCCCGCGATGAGGAACACGCCCTGTACCCCGTCGAACGACAGCTCGCCCGGACGGTTCAGGTCGCCCTTGACGACGTCGACGCCGTCGGGCAGCCCGGCGGCCTCCGGGTTGCGGGTGAGCGCCCGCACGGGCCGTCCGGCTGCGACGAGCCGATCGACCACGTGCCTGCCCACGGTGCCGGTCGCTCCGGTCACGAGGATGGTCATGGAGAAACCTCTCTCTGTGGAAACGAACGATGGGTGCGGGCCCGCTGCCGAGGACAGTAGGACAGGTCCGGCCGGCCTCGCACATGGAACGTTCCCACCTGGGCGTTTGCGGCCATTCGATCAGAGGCTCAACCGATGAGAGACACCACCTCGTCGTCGTAGCTCTGCACGGCACACCCCCAACCAGCCCAAGGAATGGTGCACGTCCGGCCGTACCGGCCGATGCGCATTCGGGTGTACGCCGACAGCTCGGGGGCTCTGAGCCCCAACGAGGTCTCCACGCAGGCCTCCGCCGGGCAAGAAGGCCGGCGCCTGCGCGTGGTGCCCGAACTCGCCGTCCCCTCCCCCGGACGCGACCTCACACCCGCCGCGCCACTCGCGCCCGCCAAACCGCGCCGTAGCGCGCGTCCCAAGCGCGAGAAGAAGCCCGCCGCCACCGGCGAGGACGCGCTGCCGTGGACGAGCGAGGCCCACCCCATCCGCCGGCGACCTCCTGGGCACCGTGCAGCCGCACCGCACCGCGCACCGGCACCGGCGGCCGCCCCGGCTGGGAAGCCCGCCACCGCAGCGGCTCACCGGCCTGGCACCTTGGCGGCGGCGTCAAAGGCGCCAGCAAGTGCCCCGCCACCCGTGACGCTGCCGTCATCGATCTCATCGCCGACCGGCGCGCGAGCTCTACTTCTCGCTGGCGGGCTCCGAGGCACCGCTAGCAGAAGAGGATTTGGCGGCGCCGGTGAACCTTCGCGATCGAGGCGTTTCAACGTCGGCGGACAGAGCTTGGTGCAAAAGCACCGCCGGCGGCCCCGACTTCATGTCCCTGCACGAAGCACTCCCGGGTGAGGTGATGGAGGGTTGCTGGAACATTGCTTTGAAAGCTCCGGAGGTCTGTGAATGGGACTCGCCGAAGACACCCCCGCCCTGGCGCCCGCGCAGATACGCAGGACGGCGACCGTCACCGTCGGTCTACTCATGGGTGTCTGGGTGATCGACTACGTCGATCGGGTGATGATGGCCGTCGCGTTGCCGTTCATCGGCGAGGACTTCGCGCTCACCAAGACCGAGCAAGGCTGGCTGATCACCGCCTTTTCCCTGGTCTATCTGCTGTGCCAGATACCGGGCGGCATCCTCGCCGACAGGTTCGGCGCCCGACGCCAACTCATGGTCTCCCTGCTGCTCTGGTCGGTCTTCACCGCCCTCACCGGTATCGCCTGGGGCCTGGCATCCCTCCTCGTCATCCGTGCCCTCTTCGGCGTCGGCCAGGGACTCTTCCCCGGCGCGTCCTTCAAGGCCATCGCGGAACGCACCACCCCCGCCGTCCGCGCCACCGCCGCCGGTGCCATGCTCGCCTCCAACCAGCTCGGTGCCGGCGTCGCCCCGCTCATCGTCGCGCCGCTCATCCTCGCCCTCGGCTGGCGCCACACCTTCTGGGTCACCGCCGCCGCCGGCGTCGCCATCGGCGTTCTACTCTGGAAGCTGCTACCCAAGGCGCTACCCGCCCACCTCAACGGCTCCGACATCGTTCAGGACAAGGGGGTCGGCCTCGGCGCCGTTATGCGCTCGCTGGCAGTCTGGAAGTTCGCCGCCCTCTTCTGCGCCACCAACATGCTCGGCTACGGCTTGATCACTTGGGTGCCCAGCTACCTGCTGGAGGAGCGCGGCATCTCCCTCATCAACACCGGCGTCATGTCCGCCATCCCCGGCCTGGTCACCTGCGCGACCGTCTTCCTCGGCGGCTGGCTGTTCGACCGCTTCTTCCACGACAGGGCCCGGCTCTACGTCATCCCTCTGCTCCTGGTCACCGCCGTGCTCCTGGTGCTCATGCTGCTAGCCGACTCCGCTGTCGGGTTCACCATCTACCAGACCCTCGCCATGGGTGTGGCGGGCCTTTCCTCGATGGGCATCCTCGGCATGCCCGTGCGCGCCCTGCCGCCCACCGTCATCGGATCCGGCATGAGCGTCGTCAACGTCGGCGGGCAGATCGCCGGCGTCCTCGCCCCCGTCCTCATGGGTTTCCTGGTCGACAAGTTCTCCTACAACGCCGCTTTCGGCCTACTCATCGCCACCACGGTCCTCGGCGCGCTGATCGCGTTGATCGTGCCCCAGCGCCCTGAGCAGTTCAGCCTCGGAACGAAGGAGTTCGCGTGACGACATACGATCTGGTCCTCGCCCGCGGCCGGGTCATCGACCCCGAGACCGGTCTGGATGCCGTGCGCGACGTCGGCGTCAACGGCGGGGTCATCCAGGCCGTCTCCGACCAGTCGCTCGACGGCGTCACCACTGTCGACGCGACCGGCCTGGTCGTCAGCCCGGGCTTCATCGACCTGCACAGCCACAGCATGGACGTCGCCGGCCACCGCCTGCAGGCGCTCGACGGCGTCACCACCGTCCTGGAACTCGAAGCCGGTGCCTACCCGGTCGCCGCCGCCTATCGCAGAGCCGAGACCGAGGGCAGGCCGCTCAACTACGGCTTCGCCACCTCCTGGGCCGTGGCCCGTATGGCCGTCCTCCTCGGCCTTGACACCGACGGCGACCTGAAGAGCGACTTCCTCGCCAACATTGGTCGCGAGGAATGGCAGCGTGCCGCCCCGCGGCATACCGTCGACCGTATCGTCGGCATGCTGGAGCGTGACCTCGGCGATGGCGCGCTCGGCATCGGCATCCTCGTCGGCTACGCGCCTCGCATCGACCCCTCTGAGTACCTCGCCGTGGCAGCCCTCGCCGCGCGTACCGGGCTGCCCACCTATACCCATGCCCGCGAACTTGTCGAGATGGACCCCACCACTCCGGTCGACGGCGCTGAAGAGATCGTCCGCGCCGCCGCCGAGACCGGCGCGCACATGCACTACTGCCACGTCAACAGCACCTCCATTCGCCATGTCGATCGCGTGCTCGGACTGGTGGAGAAGGTCCGCGCCGAAGGCTCGCGCGTCACCACCGAGGCCTACCCCTACGGCGCGGGCATGACCGGCATCGGTGCGGCCTTCCTCGCCCCGGAACTCCTCCACCGGCGCGGGCTGACCCCGCACTCCATCGGCCTGCTCGGCGCCCATGGGCGTATCCCCGACGCCGACACCCTGCGCTGGGTCCGCGAGAGCGAACCCAGCGCGGCCGCCTTCGTCCACCTGCTCAACGAGGATGACCCCGCCCAGTTCGACTACATCCAGCGAGCCCTCACCTTCACCGACGCCGCCGTCGCCACCGACGCCGTACCCCTCCTTTGGCGCTCGGGAGCGCCTGACCCGCTCTCCTGGCCGCTCGGTCCCGACGCCGTCACCCACCCTCGTACTGCCGGCACCTACGGCCGGACGCTACGCAGGCTCGTCCGGGAGAACGGCGTCCTGTCGTTGCCTGAGGCTGTGCGCCGGTGCACGCTCATCCCCGCCGACGTCGTGGGCTCAGGCGTCCCGGCGATGCGGCGCAAGGGTCGCGTTCAGGCGGGCTGCGACGCCGACCTGACCGTTTTCGACCCCGAGACCGTCAGCGACCGTGCCACCTACACCGAGACGGTCAGGCATTCCTCCGGTTTCGTTCACGTCCTCGTTGATGGCCAGTTCGTGGTCCGCGACGAGCATCTGCTGCCGACCGCCCTGCCTGGGCGCGCCGTCAGAGCCTGATGCCTGCTCAGGGCCGCCTGGTTGACGGAACCGACTGCCATCATGCCGTCGTCGCGGCCCTGCAGGGCCCTCCACTCGGGTCGGCGCCACCAGGGGAAAGGTAGCTGTGAGTCATCAGCTTCCGTTGTCTGGGCCGTTCTTGAAACGGCTGGACTGAAGTTGACGGGATCCCGTCTGATCATCACGATCAGGCGGGATCTTGTTGTTTCAGGGGCGCGTGCGAGCGACGACCCGCGCGGGCCAGCCGCTCGAATCAGCAGCCACCGCCCATGGCCGTCCCTCAGCCCACGAGCCGGAGGATCTCCTCCACCACCAGCTCCGGCTCGTCCTGGGGGATCATGTGGCCGGAGCGCTTCGCCGTCACATGCCTGCCGTACGGCAGTGCCTCCGCCAACCGCCGATGGCAGTCGACGAGCTCTCGCCGCAGGCGCCGCTCCACCTTGGAAGAGGCCAGCGCTCCGCTGATGGCGGTCACCGGCACCGGCGGCAGTGGCCTGCCCGAGTCCCGCAGCCGGGCGAAGCCCTCGGCGAGCGCGCTCATCTCCGCGGCGGCCGCGCGCATCTCCGCCGGCCTGGTCATTTCGGCCAGGGCCTCGGCCGCCATCTGCGGCGGGAACAACGCCATGAGCCGCCGGATCTCGGCCGGGACGTACTTGACGCCGACGCTCGACAACGCCGCGAGTCCCCGGTATAGCCCAGCGCCCAGGATCCGGGTACCCGGTTTGTAGTAGTGCGCCATCTCCTCGGCGGCCTGGTCGATGAGGACCAGCGCGGCCACCCTCTCCGGACGCTCGGCGGCGTAGGCCCGGATGATCGGGCCGCCCAGGCTGTGCCCGGCCAGCACGTACCGCTCCTCGCCCAGGTGGTCGAGCAGGTGGCCCAAGTCCTCGACCATGCGCTGCAGGTGCCGGCGGCCGGGGTCACGGTCGCTGCGGCCCATCCCCGCTCGGTCATAGGCCACGACCCGGGTGCGCTCGGCCAGTCCCGGCAGCACCAGGGCCCATTCGGTGCGTGTGGCCCCCAGCCCGGCCTCCAGGACCACGACGGGCCCACCGGAGCCGCGGGTGACGTGGTGCAGGCGCCGGCCGTCCGGCAGGCGGGTGAAGGCGGACTCACCGAATACGCTAGACATCGAGGCTCTCCTGCCGGACGGGAACGAGATCGTTCTGGATGGTGTGGCGTGTACTGGCCACGATGAGCCCGGCGACCAGTCCGGGCAGTGCGATCGAGGCCACCGCGCCGGCCGTGCCGTACAACCGGTCGACGGTGTCGAGCAGCGCGGCCCCGGCCAGGCCGCCGACGGCCAGGCCGATGCCGAACAGGCTGGCGGTGAGGCTGCGCCGGGCGGCGTGGGTCACGGCGACCATGATCAGGGTGATCATGGGCACGATCAGCGGGGTCAGCACCAGCCCCACCAGGAACGCGGCCAGCGTCAGCGGCATAGCCGGCGCCACCGCTCCGGCGGCGAAGGCCAGCGCGGAGCCGGCCAGTGTCCACGCGACCGTGCTCGGCAGCGCGCCCGAGCGCAGGAGCCCGTCCAGCCTGCGGCCGAGCGTGGCCAGCACCACGATCGCCAGGGCCGAGCAAAGGGCGGTGAACAGTCCGCGCACGTCCGCCGCCAGGCCCCAGCGTTCCTTGAGGTGCGTGGACAGGAACGTCGCCGTGGGCACCAGCAGCATGCCGTAGGCCACGAAGGTGGCGAAGACGCGCCGCAGCGTGCGCGAGCGCAGCAGGCCGCCGCCGGTGGCGGCGGGCGGATCGAACCGGCCGATGCCCGGGTCGCGAAGCCGCAGCGCCGACAGCACGCCGGCCAGCGACAATAGCCCGAGCACCGTGTAGACGGCCCGCCAGTCCAGGCCGAACCCGCCCGACAGCAGCGAGACCGTCAGCGGGCTGAGGATCGCCCCGGCCGGCATGGCGGCGCCGTACAAGGCCAGGACTCTGCCACGTACGGCCGGCGCGTACAGGTCGGCCAGCAGCGGCGAGTGCAACGCGATCTGGCTGCCGTTGGCCAAGCCGCTGAGTAACAGCAGGGCGCCGAGCGTCCATAGGTCCTGGGCGAAGGCCATCGCGAAAGTCGCCGCGCTCCACAGCAGGCCGGTGGCGATCGAGACGCCCGCCCGGATGGGCCGGCCCTTGACCAGCGCGGCCATCAGGAAGGGACCGGCTCCCACGGCCAGCAACTGGATCGCCAGCAGGGAGCTGAGCGCCGCGGTGGAGACGCCCAGCGAGCCGGTGATGTCGGGGGCGAGCACGCTGAGCGCCTGGTTGACGAAGGCGTCGGTGATCGCCAGCATGCCGATCGCGTAGACCGGATAGAGCCTCACGGCAGCTCGAAGGTGATCGGTTTGACCTCGCCACGGCTGTAGAGCCCGGCCTGGGCGGGCATCGCGACACTCCACGAGCGCATGCCCGCCTCGCCCAGGGCCACCACGCGCAGGCACGGGCCGCCCGCGAAGGCGAGGCCGCCCGCGTAGTAGGTCGCCCGAAGCGGTACGTCCAGGCCCAGACCTCCGGCCCTGCCCGGTACCTCGGCGGCCAGCCGATGCGCCGCCCCGTACGGCTCGGCCGTGAGGCCGCTGCGCTCCACCGCCTCCAGCAGCCGGTCGTCACCGGGTCGCGTCCAGGCGGCCACGTCGGTGGCGTCCACGCCGACCGCCGTGCGCCAGGCCAGCCACGCCGTCGCGTCGGTGGAGCCGGGCCCGGTGTGGCCGTCGAAGTGCAGCAGAAGGTGGAGCAGCGCCCGGTGCTCCGGCGGCCACGCGCGCACCCTGGACGGCTGCCGCTGGGCGGCCTGAAGCAGCCTGGCCTGCCATCGGCCGGTGTCCGGCCAGCGGTCGTCCAGCGCCCACCCGATCACCTGCTCGGCCTCGGCCGCGAAGGCGGCGGGCAGCAGTTCGTCGGCGCGCCTGCCCCGGCTCGTGGTACGGCCCGGCACGTCGTTGAAGGCGTCAGGATGCCAGTTGCCGGCTGCCAGCCGCGGGTCGGGCGCCACGGTGTCGGGGGCGGTGTTGCAGTTCTGGAGATAGCCGCACTCGGGGTTGCCCGCCTGGACCAGCTCGTCGACGTCCATGATCCCCTGCCAGGCCGTGGCCGAGGTGTTGCCGTCCAGCACCCCCCGCTCGGCGAACGGCCGCACCGGCACCCGCCCGCTCCGGATGTAGAGGCAGTCGCCCGCCGCGTCACCGGCCAGCACGTTCTGCGGAGGGAAGGCACAGGCCGCCAGCGCCTCGCGCAACTCGCCGACCGAGCGGGCCCGCACCATGGCCATCATCTGCAGCTCGCACTGCGCGGCCAGCCCCATGTACGGCGTGCAGACCACATAGATCGCCTCCTCGTCCCTGGCCAGGACCGGTGCCACGACCCCGTTGTGCACGACGTACTCGTGCCCGTCGTGTCGCAGCACCGCCCTGCGCTCGCCGTCGACCAGATAGGCGTCACCGTCCACGGCGATCCGGTAGGCGTCCGACACCCGGGGACCGCCCGTGGTCAGCCCCCACGCCAGGCTCCGGTTGTGGGCCAGGGGCGGCGTCAGCGCGCCCAGGAAGGTGAAGCCGCTGTAGTGCAGCTCGCCCGCCTTGAGTACCGCCTCGTGCATGGCGAACGCGCCGCCGAACGGCAGATGCGGGTCGCTGACCACAACTGTCTCGCCGGTCGCGGTCCGCCACGGCCGCAGCACCCAGGCGTTGGAGCCCATCGGCGCGAGCGCCAGGTCCTTCTCGGAGGCCAGGCCGTCGGGGTCGATCCCCTCGGCCTTCAGCGCCTCCACCCCGTCACTGATGATCCAGAAGAGCATGATCGTGCGGTTGACGCCGATCGGCAGCGCCGGCTCCAGCTCAGGCGCCCAGCTGGGCACCTGTTCGGGGTGTTCCTCCTGGTAGGCGGCGATGCCCGCGACGAAGGCCTCGTAGCGGCTGCGCGCTTGCGGTGGCAGCTCTCTGAAGCCGCGCCTGGCCTCCTCCAGGACCTGCCAGCGTCGCTGGTTGGCGTCCCTGACCGGGTCACCCAGCTCGCCACGGACCAGCAGATACTGCCTGAGCAGGCCGGGCAGGTCATCCTGCGCCTGCGCGTAGCCGAGCGCGAAATAGGCGGCCGGCTCGGTGTCGCCCTCGATCAGCGGCGTGCCGTGCTCATCGCGCAGGAGCCGGGCGGTGCCCCAGGTGGTGTTCATGGCGTAACCCTGGAGCAAACACCAGGCGGATTCGTTGGCCGATCGGATAAGGGTGCGCAGGCGTTCTTATCCGATACTGCAAGGATGGAGTACTTGGAGCCCACCCTGGCGGAGGTCATCGAGCACATCGGCGAGCGGCTGGTCTCCGTGGTGATCGCGCCGCGTGGCCTGGGTGTGCCCGTCGCCGGGCCGTCGATCCACGATCCGCTGCGCGACGGCACGCCGCCGCCCGGTTCGGTGGTGCTGCTGGTCGGCCTGACCGCCGGCTCGCCCGGCGTCGAGGAGGCGCTGCGCGGGCTCAAGGGCGCCGCGGCGGCCATCCTGCGTGACGAGCCGGGGTCGCTCCAACCGCTGGCGCCGGCGGCCGCCGCGGCCGGGGTGGCGCTTCTGGCCCTGCCGGGCGCGATGACCTGGAGTCACGTGCACACCCTGGTGGAGGAGGCGCTGCTGGGTGGCCTCACGTTCGCCGAGTCAGGTCCCGAGCTCGGCGGTACTCCGGCGGGCGACCTGAACGCCTTCGTCAACGCCGTCGCCGAGACCCTCGACCGGCCGGTCGGCATCGTCGACACGCAGTGGCGGCTGCTCGCCTATTCCGCGGTGCCGGGGCAGACCAACGACGCGCTGCAGCGCGACGTCATCCTCAGCCGGGCGGTGCCGGTCACCAACGCCCCCCACGAGACTCGCTACCTGCTGCTGACCGGTGAGCGGGCGCTGCGGTTCATGACCGGCCCGCCGTACGACGAGGTGGGGCACGAGATCTGGCGCATCGGCGCGGGCATCAGGGCCGGGCCCGAGCCGCTCGGCATGCTCTGGGTGCTGGAGGGGCGCGAACAGTTGCCCGCCGACCGGATCGTCCTCATCGAGGAGTTCGCCCGGCTGGCCGGGGCGCACGTGCTGCACCTGCGTACCACCCGCCGCGCCGACCGGGAGCGGCACGGCGCGCTCGTCTCCCAGGCGCTGGAGGGGCGCGACCCCCGCGCCGCCTGCCATCGGCTCGGCCTCGCCGTGGACTCGGGCCTGGCCGTCGTGGCCGTGGCCGACCTCGACGCCGCCACACTCCACCCCACCGACGCCCCGCCCCCCGCCGCCGGAACCCACGCCTCCGGCCAGCCGTCCGCCACGACAGCCGAGCCTCATCGCGGCGAACAACTGCTCGACCGGGTCGCCACCTACCTCGACGCTTTCCGCCGTTCGGCCGCCTGCCTGCTGCGCGACGGCGTCGTCTACTGCCTGATGCCCGCCGCGGGCGCTCGGGAGTTCGCCGCCGACCTCACCCGCCAGCTCGGCCCCCGCCGCCGGCTCGCCGCCGCCGTCGGCGGCCGCGCCACCCCGGACGAACTGCCCCGCTCCCTGCACCACGCCAACCTGGTGCTGTCGGTCCTCAGGTCATCGGGTACGGCACCGCTCCCGGGAATCACCGTCACCCGGGGCGGCGTCGTCGCCGGCATCGACGACGTGCGCGCCGCCGCCACGCTCGCCGAACTGCGGGCCGTCCTGGAGGACCACCCGGGACTCCTCCTGCACGAGGGCGATCCGCTGCCCGACTCGGTGCCGGCCTGGATCGAGTGCAACGGCGACGTGCGGGCCGCCGCGGAGCGGCTCGGCGTCCATCCCAACACGATCCGCTACCGCATCCGCCGCCTGGCTGCCCGCGGTCTCGACCTCAACGACCCCGACACACGACTCACCGTCTGGCTGCGGTCGCGACTGCGGCAAGACGGCGAGTGAGCCTCACGTGACCACGTGATGTCCCCCTCGAGGGCTATGGTCGGCCCTCCTCAGTAGCCGGTGGGGACGGGCCAGTGGCGCTCCACTCCGATCGTGTCCAGTTCGGCGGTGAGGTCGCGCAGGTGGGTCGCGTTCTCCCAGACCTCGTGGGGTTCCGTCCCAGATCTGGTGAGCTTGAGGCGCTGCAACGCTGGTACGAGGCCCCAAGACTGCGGCGGCTCGGCGGTCCACTCCCTCCATCGCAGTAGCCCCAGCGGCTGCGTTCGAGGTAGTCGGCGAGGGCCTGACGGGCGTCGCGGCCGACAAAGACGGTGTGTCGTACGGCCTTTGCCGCGGACGTCGGTCAGCCGCGCCTTCTTCGCCCGTCGCAGGTCATTGAATGCGTGATGATCTCTCTCCTGGTTAGAAGTACTGCGAGGATAGGTCGTTGGTGGGCCAGGTCTTGATCGCCTGAGCGGCGTCGTAGAGCTCGTCGTGGAAGGCATCGAAGTCGGGCGAGCCGGATTCTTCACGCCTGTTGAACGTTGCGCACAGCGCGATCCCGTTGTGGGTCCTGCTTAGCACGGCGAAGGCTCCGGGCATCGAGCCCCGATGCCACAGGTTGAGAGCGCTGCCCACGGATCGCACGGACCAGCCGCCGCTGTACCAGGAGCCGCTTTCGACTGCGCCGATCTCCGGTTTGGCCAGCAACGCGGAGACCGAGCCCGGAGTGAGCACCGAGGTGGTGCCGTCGAAGATCCGCGTGAGCCGGACGAGATCGACGGCGGAGGCCGCCCAGCCTGCCGCGGCGTCGCTGTTGGCGTAGTTGGTGCCGCCGTAGGGGTACGGCACGACCCTTCCGGAGTCGTCGAGCACGGTCGTGGCTGTGTACTTGGACAGGTAGGGCACCTCGCCGGTGCCCGGGTTGGAGGTCAGTCTCGGCCGGGTCACGCCCAGCGGGCCCATCACCTTGCTCTTGACGTACGTCGCGTAGTCCAAGCCCGATATCTTCTCGATGATCCGGCCCAGCAGCAGGAAGTTGTAGTTGTTGTAGGAGTAGCGGGTGCCGGGGTCGTGGTCGAGCGGGCGGCTGGTGGCGTAGCGGAGAATGTGCCCGAACCCGATCGGGAGCGGCACGCCGAGTTCCGCGGCGATGTCGTGGTCGGAGAAGAGGTAGTCGCGTCCGGCGGCCGCCTTGTCCCAGCCGCCGAGGTGCTGCAGGAGGCGGCGCACGCTGACCGTGACCAGCCGGGGGTCGGCGGCGAGCGAGAGGCCGAGCAGGTCGGCCACGGAGTCGGAGAGCCGGAGCCTGCCCTCCTGGACCAGCCGCATGATCGCGGCGGCGGTGATGTGCTTGCTCAGGCTCGCGACCCGGAACAGGCTCGTCGGCTGGACCGCCGTGTTCGCCGGGCCGTAGGAGCCGTAGCCGCGGGCCAGCACCAGCCGGCCCGCCTTGGCGACGGCGAGCTGCGCACAGGTGATGTCGCGCTCGGCGAGAAAGGCCCGCATCATCGCGTCGAGCGGGGCGAGTTCGTCGGTCACGACCCCGGTGACCGCCTCGGCGCGGCCCGGCAGGGCTCCCAGGGCGAGTGCGGTCGCGCCGATCGTGAGCAGGTTGCGGCGTGTGATCATGGTGTGTCCCTTAGGGGCAGATGGCCGAGGTGGTGATGTGGCCCCACTGGTGGTCGCCCCACTGGGTCGCGCCGAATCCCTGGAAGCAGGGCTTCGTCCGCTTGACGGCGAGCCTCGCCGAGCGCGTCAGCTCGTTGTCGGTCCTGAGGGTCGACCAGGTGGAGCATCCGGATCCCCGCTCCGCGCACTGGCGAACAGCGACAAGCATCCGCTTCTGGGTGTGCTGCGACTGCTCGGTGGTGGTGACATACGCGCAGATGGTGGCGTTGGAGGGCGTGTAGAACACATCCAGATAGGTGCCGATCACACCGTTGGTTCGGATCTGCTCCCGTACGATCCGCTGGCCGTAACACTCCGGCAAGGCCTGAGCCGACGCGGGCACCACCGGGACGACGGCGAGCGCTGCGACGACGGCGATACCGCCGATCTTGAAGACGTTCATGCGGCAGAATCATGTGGGACGACGCGTTTGATCACGCACCTCCACCAGGCCTTACGATCATTGCGATCAAACGCCGAGCAGGAGGTTGACTGGTGCCGGATGGCCCGCGGCGCGGCAGGCGCAAGAAGCCACTCGTTCACGATGGCACCCCGGTGACGGCCTTCGCGCTGGGGCTGCGTGAGTTACGTACTCGAGCGGGCAATCCGCCCTATCGGGCGATGGCCGAAAAGGTGCACGTCGCGGCGAACGTCCTGTCGCAGGCCGACTCCGGGCATCGCCTGCCCACGGCGGAGGCACTGGTGGCCTACGTCCGCGCCTGCGACGGCGAGGTCGAGGAGTGGAAGGCACGCCTGGCGCGAGCCCAGGTGGCTCAGGCCGCGCTCGATCGTCCTGAGCCGGCCGATCCGGTCAAGCCGGTCGACCCGATTGATCAGAGCGGACGAAATCGTGGGCAGACCAATTCCAGGTGGCGCGTCCGTCTGCTGCTGCCGATCGGTGGCCTGATCGCCGTGTCGGTGGTGGCCGGACTCCTGTTGTCGGGCGTGTGGCCGCGCGGCGTGTGGCCACGGCCGCCCGCGCCCCACCCGCCGGCGCCGCCCGCCACACCCGCGACCGCGTCGTGCCGGCCCACTTGGGCGTATATCGAGCAGGCCGAGATCTTCTTCCTGCCCTGTATCGAGCGGAAGCCCGAGGGGCTGGTCATCTCGGCGCTGGCGAAGCCGGTCGGGCTGGGCGTGGTCGAGGGCGGCGTCACCGTGTGGATCTGGCCGATGAACCTCAAGGAGAATCTGCTCAGGTCCCGCGAATACCACTTGACCAGGAACAGGTTCACGCTGCGCCACTGCCTGCTCGACTTCGACGGCACTGATGAGATCAAGACCTGCGGCCCGTTCCTCGTCCGCCCCGCCGACCAGGGCACGTTGTACGCGGCCTCGGGAACGGCAGATGAGGATCACGCGGGGGCCCCACCGGGCTGGAGCTCCTCGTCATTCACCGGCACGCAGAGCCCCGCCGTACAGTGGCAGGCTTCGCGGCAGGGCGCTCCCTCAGTGGGCAGTTGATCCTTCGAGAGACTGACCGCGAGCGTTGCCCCATGCTCCGAGCAGACGCCCCACTGGTCGGGGCGTTCACGAACGGGGGCGGCCTGCACAGAGTCGGTCATGGTGATGATCGCTTCCCGAAACCTGACTGATCGTTTCCCGGCTGTTCGGCGCCTTCAGGTACTGATAGCCCTCTGCGCGCGGCACGCGGCGGCGTGGAACCGGGAGGTCGTCCATCGGGGGTTCAGGGTCCGTCGGTCCAGATGTACCAAGGGCCCTTGAAGTGTTCATACACTCCCTCTTCTGGGTCCGGCGCCCGATCCGGGATGTAGGCGAAGCCGTAGCTCTTCCAATTCAGCGTGAGCGAGGTGACCATGAACCTCGCTCCCCCGGGGATCTTCTCCACGTCGTCCACCCAATACAGGCCCCACCACCGACGGCTGCCATAGTCGTCGCGCACCGACCGGGCGTAGCGCTCCAAGCTCGGCTCCGACAGGGCGAAGCGCGCGTGAAGGGGCACGTCGAGTTTGACCAGCAGCACGGTGCCCAGCACCAGTGCGACTGGGACGAACATCCAGGGCTTCCACACCCGCCGGCGCTCGCCAGTGTCCAACACCCGTACGAACCAGGCCATGGCGATGGCGAGCACCAGCCAGTACAGCGCCAGCGCCAATGCCCAGTACGACAGGCCTGGAGTGCTCGCCTCGAGGAACGTCAGGAGCGAGGCGAGTCCGATGGCCCCGGTGAAGAGCAGGGCGAGGGGGTTGCGAGTCAGGCGCATGGGGTGATCTTGCCCGATGTCAGGACCAAGCGCATCGGCCCCACCATCCGTGCCGGGACCTCCCCGTGCAAAGGGCCGCGTTGCGGGCCGGCCGGACGACTACCTCGCCGCGCGCAAAGAGGAGCTCCTCACGACCTGTGTCCCTTCCGGATGAGGTTGGCGGGAGGAACACGTGCTGGCCTGCGGCCCGTCATATTGATCCGAACGGTTTCGGCTGAAGTGATTCAGGTCTCGTTGTCGGTGAACCGCGTGCGCGCGGCCGACGGGTCCGCTCAGGTGAGGAGTTTCGCGAACTGGGCCATCTCGGTGGGTGGGTCGATCACCGGCTGGATGAGCAGTTCGTCGATACCGGCCTGTTCCAGGGTGGCGATGCGGGCGCGGAGGTCGTCGCGGGTGCCGACCAGGGCCAGGGTGTTCATCAGCGAGGGCAGGATCAGGTCCCGATCCTCCGGCGCGATGCGTCCAAGGTAGTCGGGGTAGAGCTTGGTGTGCCGGTCGGATGCGGTGGCGGTGGTGCCGCGCCGGTCGAGAAGCCGCCGCACCGCCTCGCGTTCCTCGGGGCCGAGTTGCTCGGCGAAGGCGCGCGCGTAGCCTGCGGTGTCGGCGGCGAAGGCCAGTAGCGACAGGACGATATGGCCGGTCGCGTCACGGGCCGCGTCGCCGTGGGGGTCCTCGTCCTCGTCGAGTATGTGCAGCGCGGTGACCAGGTAGGAGTCCGTGCGGGAGCCGGGGTCGCGGGGTGTGCCGTGGGCGGCTTGGCGGCGGGCGTCGTGCAGTGCGTGCCAGGCGGTGGGGTCCAGCAGGCCGAAGGAGATCAGGCCGGTGCCACGGCGGCCGGCGACGGCGGCGGCCTTCGGCCCGAGCAGCGCG